>NZ_JBBNIH010000170.1:0-232470 GCF_040094125.1 Faecalibacterium longum | reverse complement strand
TGGAAACGGCTTGTGAAAATAGGTAGTCGCCGACTTGATCAAAACGCTCTAAGAGAAATCTTGGAGCGTTTTCTTTTGTGCCATGCGGTGCGCGGCGCAACAGACCATGTCTGATACTACATTGAAAAGTGACGATACCATACAGTGGTCTAAAAGGTCGAAGGAATTTACAGAAAATTCATTCAATAACCGGCTAAAATTCACCATCTGGTTTGACGGGATGGGGCTTTTGGTGTATCATATATTTATGTGTGAATATTCGTTTTGGGGCAATAAAATGGCCCGGACGTTTGCTATTTTGAAGAATCATGAGGTGTGACCAATGTCCTTAGCTGAAAAACTCTTTGGCAGCTTCTCTGATCGGGAACTGAAAAAGATCAACCCCCTCACCAAACAGGTGCTGGCTCTGGAAGGCAAGTATCAGGCGATGTCTGATGCCGAGCTGCAGGCCCAGACTCCTGCACTGAAGCAGAAGCTGGCCGACGGCAAAACGCTGGATGATATTCTGCCCGATGCCTTCGCTGTCTGCCGCGAGGCCGCATGGCGTGTGCTGGGTATGAAGCATTTCCCGGTGCAGGTCACCGGTGGCATCGCCCTGCACCGGGGCGACATCGCCGAGATGCAGACCGGTGAAGGCAAGACCCTTGTGGCAACGCTGCCCGCCTATCTGAATGCACTGACCGGCGAGGGTGTCCACATCGTCACCGTCAACGATTACCTCGCCAAGCGCGACAGCGAGTGGATGGGCAAGCTTTACCGCTGGCTGGGCCTGTCGGTGGGCCTGATCGTGCAGGGCATGGATGGTGATGCCCGCCGTGAAGCTTATAATGCTGACATTACCTACGGCACCAACAACGAGTTCGGCTTCGACTATCTGCGCGACAATATGGTGACTTATAAAGACAACATGGTGCAGCGCGGCCATGCCTACGCCGTTGTCGATGAGGTGGACTCCATCCTCATCGACGAGGCTCGTACGCCGCTTATCATCTCTGGCCGCGGAGAGGACTCTTCCAGCCTGTATACCCAGGTGGACCGCTTCGTCCGCACTCTGCGCAAGAGCGTCGTGGTCGAGCTGGAAGACAAGGTGGAGACCGACGAGCAGGCTGACGGTGATTACATTGTGGACGAAAAGCACAAGACCTGCACCCTGACGGCTAAGGGCATCAAGAAGGCCGAGGAATATTTCAAGATCGAGAACCTCGCTGCCGCAGAGAATATGACCCTCGCCCACCACATCGACCAGGCCATCAAAGCCTACGGTGTGATGCAGCGCGACATTGATTACGTCGTGAAGGATGGCGAGGTGCTCATCGTCGATGAGTTTACCGGTCGTCTGATGATCGGCCGCCGTTACAACGAGGGCCTCCATCAGGCCATCGAGGCCAAGGAGGGCGTGAAGATCGCCGCCGAGAGCAAGACGCTGGCAACCATCACCTTCCAGAACTACTTCCGTATGTACAAGAAGCTGTCCGGTATGACCGGTACGGCAAAGACGGAGGCCACTGAGTTCACCGAGATCTACGGTCTGAACATCGTTACCGTCCCCACCAACCGCCCTGTCATCCGCAAGGATTACCCGGATGCCATCTACAAGACCATCAACGGAAAATACAATGCCGTCATCAAGCAGGTCATGGAGTGCCACAAGAACGGCCAGCCGGTCCTGGTGGGTACTGTCAGCGTCGAGAAGAGCGAGACTCTTGCCAAGATGCTGCAGAAGTACACCCGCGATTTCAATGTGCTGAACGCAAAGAACCACGAGCGCGAGGCAGAGATCGTCGCACAGGCCGGTAAGAAGGGCGCTATCACCATCGCCACCAACATGGCTGGCCGTGGTACCGATATTATGCTGGGCGGCAACGCTGAGTATATGGCAAAGGCCCAGATGCGCAAGGAGCACTTCTGCGAGAAGCTGCTGAACCCCGAAAAGCCCGAGGAGGCTCTGCCTGCAGCCGTGGAGCTGCTGCTCATCGAGGCCGACGGCCATGGTGAGACTGCCGACGCCAACATTCTGGCTGTCCGCAAGCGGTTCGAGGAGCTGTATGCTCAGTACAAGCCCCTGACCGAAGCGGAGGCTGAAGAGGTGCGCGCTGCTGGCGGTCTGTTCATCATCGGCACTGAGCGCCACGAGAGCCGCCGTATCGACAACCAGCTGCGCGGCCGTGCAGGCCGTCAGGGCGACCCCGGTGCATCCCGCTTCTATCTGAGCCTCGAGGACGATTTGATGCGTCTGTTCGGCGGCGACCGCGTGCAGAGCCTGATGGGTACTCTGGGCATCGACGAGGACACCCCCATCGAGAACCGGATGATCACCAGCACCATCGAGTCTGCCCAGAAGAAGCTCGAGGGCCGGAACTTCGAGATCCGCAAGAACGTCCTGAAATACGACGACGTCATGAACCAGCAGCGCGAGATCATCTATGGTCAGCGCCGCAAGGTCCTGGACGGTGAGGACATCAGCGCCGAGATGCACAATATGCTGAAGGAGAATATCGAGTCCAGCTGCAAGCAGTTCCTCGCAGGCGATGTGAAGGACGAGTGGGACTTCGGTGCGCTCCGCCGCCACTATCTGGGCTGGCTGACCACCGACGCCGACTTCCACTACACTGTCGCTGACTACGACAGCATCTCTCAGGAGAGCATCGCTGATATGCTGTATCAGCGCGGCATGGACGTCCTGAACGACAAGGAGCAGCGCTACGGCGCACCCCTGATGCGTGAGCTGGAGCGTATCTGCCTGCTCAAGTGTGTAGACCGCCAGTGGATGGACCATATTGATAACATGGATCAGCTGCGTCAGGGCATCGTTCTGCGCGGCTACGGCCAGAAGGACCCTGTCGTCGAGTACCGCATCGAGGGCTTTGACATGTTCGACCAGATGGTCGATTCCATCCGGGAGTCCAGCGTCAAGATGCTGCTGACCATCGAGGTGCGCGAGGCGGGCAAGGCCCCCAAGCGTGAGCAGGTGGCCAAACCCACCGGCGAGGGCTATGTGCCTGGCAACGGCGCACCCGGCGCAAAGGGCGCACCCAAGGGCCAGCCTGTCCGCGTCATCAAGATCGGCCGCAACGACCCCTGCCCCTGCGGCAGCGGCCTGAAGTGGAAAAAGTGTACCTGTGCCAAGTACCACCCCGAAGGAAGCCACACCGAGGGCTGAACGTAACACAGCAAAAAGCTCTCCCTCGGGAGGGCTTTTTCTGAATCGAGAAACTGTTTTCGTAAGCGGGATGCAATGCTTATGAAAACGGCTTCCTAAAAAAGAAGGAGCGGATGAGTATGAATATCACATCGGAAGAGCTTTTGAAGGAGGCCCGCGCACTGGAGCCGCAGCTGCAGCAGTGGCGTCGGACGCTCCATCGCCACCCGGAGGTGGGCTTCGATTTGCCCCACACGAAGGAACTGGTCAAGAAGGCGCTGACGGAAATGGGCTATGAGCCGAAGGACTGCGGCAAGGCTGGTGTCATTGCGCTGGCAGGCGGCAAAAAGCCCGGCAAGACCATCCTGTTGCGTGCCGATATGGACGCCCTGCCCATCCACGAGGACTCGGGTGAAGAGTTCAGCTCAGAAGTTCCCGGCAAGATGCATGGCTGCGGCCACGATATGCATACGGCCATGCTGCTGGGTGCAGCGAAGCTGCTCAAGGCCCATGAGGACGAGCTGGAAGGAACGGTCAAGCTGGAATTCCAGCCTGCTGAAGAAATTTTCCAGGGTTCCCCGGATATGATTGCGGGCGGCCTGTTGGAAGACCCTCATGTGGACGCCGCTGTGATGTTCCATGTGCTGGCCGGAATGCCGCTGCCTGTAGGTACGGTGCTGGTGCCGGGCGGCGGCATCACGATGGCCAGCTGTGAGCAGTACCATATCGTGGTCAAGGGCAAGGGCGGTCACGGCTCTACCCCGGAAAACTGCATCGATCCCATCACGGCTGCGGCCCACATCCACATCGCCCTGCAGGAGATCAACAGCCGGGAGCTGAAGCCCGGCGACTTCGGTGTGCTGACCACCGGCCGTTTCGAGGCTGGTGCGGCATCCAATGTCATCCCGGATGTGGCCCAGATGTGGGGGACCATCCGTACTACCGACCCGGAGAATAAGACCGGCGAACTCATTCGAACCCGCATGACCGAGATCGCGCAGGGCGTGGCGGCGGCATTCCGCTGCACCGCAGAGGTATCCTTCGCCGATTACTGCCCCTGCATGGTGGTGGACAAGCCCCTCGCCGAGAATGCGATGGACTATATGACCGAGCTGCTGGGGAAGGGCGCCATGGACATGACTGCCCTCACCGGCGGCAAGCCCGGCGGCGGCAGCGAGGATTTCGCCTTCGTGAGCCATGAAGTGCCTACTGTGAGCATGTTCATCGCCGCAGGCGGCCCGGAGCAGGGCTGCTGCTACGGCCAGCACCACCCCAAGGTGCGGTTCGACGACAGCATCCTCTACGAGGGTTCTGCAGCTTTTGGCTGGTTCGCACTCCGCTGGCTGTACGACAACGCCGGCATCGCGTTCTGATATTAAGACAGCAAAAGGCCCTCTCAGCGGCGCTGAGAGGGCCTTTTTATCGCTATCAGGTGTGGGTGCAGAGATAATCCACCCATGCGTCGTACCCGGCGGGCAGCAGATGGTAGCCGTCCGGCTGGGCGTATTCCTCGATGAGGTCGCCGTTCTCGTCGGCCAGCGCCTCCCAGAGGTTCAGGAAGGTGCAGCCCTTTTCCAGCGCGATGGCCGAAAGAGCATCGTTTATCTCACAGAGCCGCTCCTTGTAGAGGCCGGGGGACTTTTGGCTCACTTCAGGCCGGACCGGGGTGATGGACTGGACGTAAATTTTCGTGTTGGGCAGTGCCTGCGAGATCATGTCCAGCATCAGCCGGTAATAGGTGAGGAAGCTGGTATAATCACTGTCAGAGGTCAGCACATTGGTACCCAGCAGGATGTAAAGTGCCCGGGGCTGCTGGGAGGCCAGCGCCTCCATCGGGACTTCCTTTTCGCCATCGGCCCGGCGGCAGGTGGTGTTGTTGACGACGGCATTGGGGCCGACGCCCTTATAGGCGCAGAAGTGCGCGTTGGGCAGGCCGGTGTCGTACAGCTGCATCCCCTGTGTCAGGCTGTCGCCCAAAAAACTCACGTCCGAAAAGCTGCTCCGCTCTACGGCAGGGCTGGCAGGCTGGGCGGCGAGGCGGAAGTCCATCGCAGTCATCCCGTTGTCGAGGGTCTGGACACTGAGGCGTCGGGCCGGGGTGTAGCTGATGGTGTTCCACTCGCTGCCGGTCAGCTCCTGCTGCAGAATGGTGGGGCCTTGGGCCGTATTGGGAGCTGGCTCGCGGTGAAGGCGCTTCCAGAGGACGCCCACAGCGGCCAGAAGCACCAGTAGGATGAGCAGCGCAGCGGTGATGAACATCCTGCGCCAGCGCCGGTGAAGGATGCGGCGGCGATATTCCTGATAATCTGCCATAATGTCCTCCTGTGGCGGAATGGTAACTTTCGCCCCTATTATACAGCACAGCCCCGGCCCGTGCAACCCGTGAGGAAAAATTCCCATATTCCGGGGGCCTGCCCTTGCGTTTTCTGTTATAAATATGATATACTAAAGTGAATCAAGTATGATAGGGAGGCTTTCACGATGCCATTTACTCCGAAACTGACTTATAAAGGCAAGCCCCTCGTCCGCAAGGACAATGAGCTGTATTACGGCTGCATGACCGACCCGTATGTGCTTTATCTGCAAATCCAGTCCACCAAGACCGTGGGCGGTGTGGATGTGGCAGACAAGGTCCATCTGCAGCTGCTCTCTACCGATGAGTCCAAGCCCCGTGAGGCCCGCGTGGCACGTCAGACCACCAAGAACGGCCTGTACAATGCGCTGGACATCGGCAGCATCTGGCTGCAGAAGGCAAACGAGAACGGCTGAACCCAAACGCGAACCGCAAGCTGCTGAAAGGGACTGCTCCTGCATGGAGCAGTCCCTTTTTTGCTGTGCAAATATTTTGCGTTATGCGGAACTTTGTGGTATACTTATCCTGATATTTTATGCACAAAAGGCAGGAATGAAATTATGCTGCATGATCCGGAACTGCATTATCTGGATAACGCTGCCACCACCATCGTTGCTCCCGAGGTGGCAGACGTGATAGACAAAGCCATGCGGGAGCACTGGGCCAACCCCTCCAGCCTCTATGCCCCCGGCGCACGGAGCGAAGAGGCCCTGAACGCCGCCCGTGCCGCTGTGGCCCGCACCCTGGGCTGCAAGTCGAAGGAGCTGTACTTTACCTCCTGCGGCAGCGAGGGCAATAATCTGGCCCTGCTGGGCGCCGCCCAGACCCGCACTTTCGGCAAAGGCATCGTGGTGTCGGGCTTCGAACACCCCAGCGTCCAGCGCCCGCTGGAACGTCTGGCCGCGCAGGGCTATAACGTCACTGTCGTGAAGCCTCAGGCCGACGGTACATTGGACATCAACAAGATGCTGGATGCCGTGGACAAGAATACCATCCTCGTGGCCTGCATGATGGTCAACAACGAGATAGGCACCCGCAATGACGTGGAGCGTCTGGCTGCCGAGGTCAAGCGCCGTAACAGCCGAACCATCGTCCATGTGGACGCTGTGCAGGCGTGGATGCGCGTCCCCATCAAGCTGGACAACATTGACACGATGACCGTCAGCGGCCACAAGATCCACGCACCCAAGGGTATCGGTGCGCTCTACCTGAGTGACCGGCTGGTGCAGGCGTTCCAGCCGCCCTATCTGGGCGGTGAGCAGGAGCGCGGCCTCCGCCCCGGCACCGAAAACCTGCCCTATGCGCTGGGCCTTGCCGCTGCGGCCACCCGCCTGGCCGGCAGCATCAAGAGCCGTGACAAGGCTGTGCGCGCCCTCAACGACCGCCTCCGCGCGGGGCTTTCTGTGTTCCCGGAGGTGGAGATCAACAGCCCGGCGGGCGCTGTGCCTGAGGTGCTGAATTTCAGCGAGAACTGCATCAAGAGTGAGACGATGCTGGCCTGGCTGTCCGAGAAGCAGATCTACGTCTCGTCGGCCAGTGCCTGCGGCAGAGGACAGCCCAGCCACACGCTGGCGGCTATGGGCCGCGACCCGCTGGCCATCGACACGGCCATCCGGGTGTCCTTCTGTGCCGACAACACCCCGGAGGATGTGGATGCCTTCCTCGAGCGCTTTGAGGATGGTATGAAGCACTTGCAGAGAATCAAAAAGTAAGGAGTAACGATGAGAGAAGTCATTATGGGCTATCAGGGCGAAATGTCCCTGAAGGGCCTCAACCGCAACCAGTTTGAATCGACGATGATGAAGATCCTGCGCTACCGTCTCAAGACGGTGGGCAAGTTCCGCGTCTACTGCACCCAGTCCACCTTCTACATGGAGCCGGAAGAGGAAGATATTGATATGGACCTCGCCTTTGAGCGGGTGAGCAAGGTGTTCGGCCTCGCGGCCCTCAGCCGTGCTGTGGTCTGTGAGAAGGATTTCGACACCATCTGCCAGACCGCCGAGGATTATCTGGGCGACAGCCTCCACGGCATCAAGACCTTCAAGGTCGAGGCCCGCCGTTCCGATAAGACCTTCCCCATGACCAGTCCCGAACTGATGCGGGAGCTGGGTGCCTATCTGCTGGGCAGGCACAACTACCTGCGGGTGGACGTCAAGAACCCGCAGTTCAAGGTCATCGTGGAAATCCGCGATTACGGTGCGTATATCCACGGCCCCAAAATACAGGGTGAGGGTGGTCTGCCTGTCGGAACCTCCGGCCGCGCCCTCAATATGCTGTCCGGCGGCATCGACAGCCCTGTGGCGGCATACCGGATGGCAAAGCGAGGCCTCGGTCTCGACCACATCCATTTTGCGTCCCCTCCGTATACTTCTGAACGCGCAAAACTAAAAGTTAAGGCTCTGGCCCAGCTCATCACCCCCTATACCGGCAGCACCAACCTCTTTGTGGTGCCGTATACCAAGCCTCAGGAGTATATCCGCGATAACGCGCCCGATGTTCTCTTCACCGTCCTCATGCGCCGCAGCATGATGCGCATTGCCAACATCATCGCCAGGAAGCAGGGCTGTGAAGCCCTCGTCACCGGCGAGAGCCTGGCACAGGTGGCCAGCCAGACCGTCAAGGCTCTGCAGTGTACCGACGCCGCCCAGGACCTGCCCATCCTCCGTCCCCTCATCGGCATGGACAAGACCGAGATCGTCGAGACGGCCCGCCACATCAACACCTTTGAGACGAGCATCCTGCCCTACGAGGACTGCTGCACCATCTTTACCCCGCCGCACCCGAAGATCCGCCCCGAACTGAGCGAGATCCTCGAAGCCGAGGCCGGGATGCCCGGTCTGGCAGAGCTGGAAGCCGAGGCCGCAGAGGCCACCGAGCGTATCCGCCTGCGCATCACCGACGACGTGGAATTCGAGGGCTGAGCCATGACAGCAGAGATCATCAGTGTGGGTACCGAGCTCCTTCTCGGCAATATCCTCAACACCAACGCCCAGTACCTCAGCCGGGAGCTGGCTGATCTGGGCATCACGGTCCAGCGGGAGAGCACCATCGGTGACAATCATGGCCGTCTGGCTGATTTCGTCAACGAGGCCAAGAGCCGCTGCGACTTGCTGGTCTTTACCGGCGGCCTCGGCCCCACGGCGGACGACCTGACCAAGGAGACCGTTGCCGCCTGCTTCGGGGATGAGCTGGCCTTCGATGAGGCCGAGTGGGATAAGATCACCAGCTACTTTGCCCGCACCGGCCGCGAGACCACTCCAAACAACCGCAAACAGGCGATGGTCCCCACCAAGGGCCATAAAATCATCAACAACCACGGCACTGCCCCCGGCGCGTGGTTCGAGCAGGACGGCCACTGTGCCGTCCTTATGCCCGGTGTCCCCCACGAGATGAAGGCCATGTGGACGGAGAGCGTCCGCCCTCTGCTGATGGAGCGCCAGAACTGCACTCTCCACTCCGTTACCCTCCGTGTGCTGGGCGGCGAGAGCGATATTGAGTATAAGGTGCGCGACCTGCTGGAAAACCCGAACCCCACCGCCGCCATCTACTGCAAGACCGGTGAGTGCGAGATCCGCATTACCGCCCGCGCCCGCTCCGACGAGGACGGCGAAAAAATGTGCCGCGCGTATGCCAAAAAGTTCTATGATATGCTGGGCGATGCGGTGTATGATGAGGATGTGGCCGGTCTGGAAGAGACGGTGGTCCATACCCTGCAGGAAAAGGGGCTGACCATCGCCACCGCCGAGAGCTGCACCGGCGGCCTCATCGCACAGCGCCTGACCTCCGTGTCCGGTTCCAGCGAGGTGTTCGGCTATGGCTTTGTCACCTACTGGGAGCAGGCCAAGGCAAAGCTCGTGGGCGTGGACCCGGCGGTCATCGAAAAGTACAACGTCGTGTCCGCCCCCGTGGCGGCACAGATGGCTCTGGGCGCGGCAAAGGCTTCGGGCGCTGACATCGCTGTGAGCGTCACCGGCGTGGCCGGCCCCACCGGCGGCGACGAAGTGCGCCCTGTCGGCACCGTTTATCTGGGCGCTGCCCGGGATGGCGTGGCCTACGTCAAGAAGCTTTTCGTCTCCCGGCCTGACCGTGCGCTGGTGCGCGCCCGGGCCGCACAGGCTGCACTGGAACTGGTGCTGCGTCTGGCACAGGGCAAAGTCCCTGCCGGGACGCAGGCCCTCACCGCAGCCCAGCAGTCGGACGACGAAGCGCTGGCCGCACTGGATGAGGTGTTCGTCCGGTAAAAATCAAAATGAGGGGTTGATGGGATTTGGCAGAGGAGACCCGCTGTGTGCTGCGCCTGTACGGTGCGCCGCAGGGGCGGCTGGCGGCCGCTGTGGCGCTGTTTGCGCCCCAATGGAGGGCTGAGGCCCAGTGGAAGAGCCGGGGCGCAGAGACGCTGCTGGCTGTCCATGCGGACACGCCCACGGGACTGAAAAAGGCGGCCCAGAGCCTCCGCAGCAGCTTTGGTGCGGACGTATACGGTGCAGGCGATACCAGTCTGGCCGCTGCCGCCGTGCAGGCGCTGGAAGCCCATGATCGTCTGCTGGCCTGCGGCGATGCCGCCGCCGGTGCGCTGCTGGAATCCCGGCTCGAGAAAGTCCCCGGTGCCGAGAAGGTCTATGACTTCGGCACCATGAGCTATGCCGACGCCAAGGTCGGCCCCCAAATCGAAAAGCGTGCCCGGGCCAAGCTCGGCGGGGAAGGGGACAAACCCGACCCTGTCCGTCTGGCCCTCGCCCGGGCGCAGGCGGCCCGCCGCATCGTGGGAACAGAGCTGGCCGTGGCCTGTGCCGAGCGGGAAAGCGACCATGTGCTGGTGCTCAGCACCAAAAAAGGCTGCTGGCTCCGCACCGTCTCCGCCGCAGATAACCCCGGTCTCTGGCTGCTGGATATGGTGCGCCGCGCCGCTGCCGGTCTGCCGCAGGCCGAGGGGACAGGCTTCCTTCCCGCCGGACAGGTCAAACAGAGCGATCCTTCGGGCCGTTCGCAGAGCAAGGACCCCACCCCAAAGAAGAAGCATCCTCTCCGCGTTCTGCTGGCGGTGCTGGTGATCCTGGCACTGGCGGCGTTCGGTGTGGCGTGGTATCTCACGGGCGGCGATCTCGCCGCCCTGCCCCAGCGCCTGAAGACCCTGCATCTGCCCGAGTGGGTCACCCTTTGGCAGGTCCATGAGCCGAAGCCCGGTGCAAGACTGATATAAAACACAAAGAGGCCGCTTCCCGGCAGAAATACGGGAAGCGGCCTCTTTTTATACAGCACAAAACCCCGCCGCAATGGGATGCTTCCCAATGCGGCGGGGCATTTGTGTTAAAATACAGTCAAGTGACAGTGCTTAGAGCTGGCTCTGATATTCCTTGCGGTAGCCTTCCAGCTCCTTCTGGTTGCCATAGACGAAGTGGCCGTTGGCAATCTCCTCCCACACCGGCTTGTCCACGCTGTAGTCGTGGATGGAGGGGTCGTAGACCAGAAGCTTCTTCTTTTTTTCCAGACCCGGGTCGGGGATGGGAACAGCGCTCAGCAGAGCTTTGGTGTAGGGGTGCAGGGGATGGAGGAACAGCTCTTCAGCCTCTGCCAGCTCCACGATGCGGCCCTTGCTGATGACGGCGATGCGGTCCGAGATGAACCGGACGACCGACAGGTCGTGGGCGATGAACAGGTAGGTCAGACCGCGGGACTTCTTCATGCTGTTCAGCAGGTTCAGCACCTGCGCACGGATGGAGACGTCCAGTGCAGAGATGGGCTCGTCGGCCACGATGAACTCCGGCTCCATGACCAGCGCACGGGCGATGCCGATACGCTGACGCTGGCCGCCCGAGAACTCGTGGGGGAAGCGGGAGGCGAACTCCGGCAGCAGGCCGACCTCGTGCAGAGCGTTCATGACCTTTTCGTGCAGGTCATTCTGGTCCTTGTACAGGTGGTGGTTCAACAGACCCTCAGCCACGATGTACTCGACCTTGGCGCGCTCGTTCAGGGAGGCCATGGGGTCCTGGAAGATCATCTGCACCTTGCGGATAACCTCACGGTCCAGCTCCTTGGAGATCTTGCCGTTGATCTTCTGGCCCTTGAAGAAGATGTCGCCGCCCGAGGTCGGGTTGATGCGGCAGATGGCACGGCCAATGGTGGTCTTGCCAGAGCCGGACTCGCCGACCAGCGAGAAGGTCTCGCCCTTGTAGATGTCAAAATTGACGTGGTCCACGGCCACGAACTTCTTTTTGCCGGAGCCAAAGGTGATCTGAAGGTCTTTCAGCTCAATCAGCTTTTCACGCTCAGCCATTTAAGTTGGAACCTCCCATCTTTCCCATTTTCTCACGCAGGTTCTGGATGGAGTGCGGGCGTTCCATCTTGGGAGCCCGGGGGTCCAGATACCAGGTCTTTGCCGCGTGGGTCTCGGACACCTGGAAGAACGGAGGTTCTGCCACGAAGTCGATGGCCAGCGCGTGCTTGTTGCGGGGGGCAAATGCATCGCCCTTGATCTCATTGAACAGGTTCGGCGGCGTACCGTCGATGGTGGGCAGGGCTTCACCCTTGGTACCCAGCTGAGGCAGAGCCTGCAGCAGAGCCCAGGTGTAGGGGTGCCATGCGTCGTAGAAGATCTCCTCGACGGTGCCGTACTCGACGATCTGGCCGGCGTACATGACGGCCACGCGGTCTGCCACGTTTGCCACAACGCCCAGGTCATGGGTGATGTAGATAACGGACATGCCCAGCTCCTTCTGCAGGTCACGGATGAGCTGCAGGATCTGTGCCTGAATGGTCACGTCCAGAGCGGTGGTGGGCTCGTCGCAGATGAGGATCTGCGGACGGCAGGCAGCAGCGATGGCGATGACGACACGCTGACGCATACCGCCGGAGAACTCGTGCGGATACTGCTCGTAGCGGCGCTCCGGGTCGGGGATGCCGACCTTGGCCAGCATCTCGATGGCGGCCTTCTTGGCCTCCGCACCCTTCAGACCCTGATGGTGCTCGATGCTCTCCTGGATCTGCTTGCCGATTTTCTTCAGCGGGTTCAGGCTGGTCATCGGGTCCTGCATGACCATGGCGATCTTCTTGCCGCGCACGCCCAGCCAGTCCTTCTCGGTGAACTTGGTCATGTCGCGGCCTTCGTACATGATGGAGCCGCCGGTGATCTTACCGTTGACATCCAGCATACCCACGAAGGTCTTGGTGAATACGGACTTGCCCGAGCCGGACTCGCCCACGATGGCCAACGTCTCGCCGTCATAAAGGTCCAGCGAGCACTTGCGGATCGCGTTCAGCTTCTTGCCGCGCAGGCTAAAGGTGATCTCCACGTCTTTGGCAGAGATGATCGGTTGTCTATCCATTTTTGTGATTTTCTCTCCCATCTGTTAAACGTGGTTGCGCGGGTCAGCAGCATCCGAGAAAGCGTTGCCCATGATATAGAAGGAAATGGAGATGATGGACACGATGGATGCGGGGAAGACCAGCAGGTAAGGATAATCGAGGAAGAAGCCGCGCACCTTGCTCAGGATGAGGCCCAGAGACGGAGTCTCGATGCCCAGACCGATGCCCAGATAGGACAGGGTGGACTCGAGGTTGATGGTGGCGGGGATGCTCAGCGCCATGCGCAGGATGATGACGGAGACCAGATAGGGCAGGATGTTCTTGGTCAGAACGCGCCACAGCGGGGTGCCAAGGCAGCGGGACGCGAGGTTGTACTCGCGGTCACGGAACATGAACACCATGTTGCGGACGCGGCGGGCCATGACCAGCCAGCCGATGGCGATCATCGAGACGGCCATGATGGTGAAGCTCTGGCCGACGACCAGTGCGATCAGGGTCATGTAGATGATGTAAGGCACGTTGTCGATGAGGTTGTACAGCTCGGTGAAGAAGCGGTCCAGCTTACGGACATAGCCCCAGATCAGGCCGATGATGACGCCGAGGATGCTCTCGCCCACGGCAACGATGAGGGCCAGACGGATGGACACCTGAGTGGCGTACCACACCTGACACCAGTAGTCGCGGCCGAGGTTGTCGGTGCCGAACCAGTATTCGCTGTTGGGCTTCCGGAAGGCCAGAGAGGAATCCGTCACCAGCGTCTGATAATCGTACTTGCCGATGGCCAGTGCGATGAAGGAGAAGATGACGAGGAACAGGAACAGGAACAGGCAGACGACAGCAGCCTTGTGCTTGAGGAAGTTCTGGATGACAGAACCCCAGTAGCTGTAGTTGGAGTAGCCGACACGCTCGGCTTCCTCCGGAGAGTAATCGACGAAGTAGAACAGTTCGTCCTGCTTCTTGCCCTCAAAATCAGATGCTTTAGCCATCAGCGTGCGGCCTCCTTTCCGGTCAGAGTAATGCGCGGGTCAACCAGCATCATCAGCACGTCGCCCAGGAAAACACCCACGATGCCCAGTGCAGCGTAGAGGATGACCAGAGTCTGGACGACGTTCAGGTCATAGCGCTGGATGGCATCGGTCAGCAGGGGACCCATGCCGGGAACGGAGAAGAACCGCTCCATCAGCAGAGAGCCGCCGACCGTCAGCAGGATGGACTGGGGGATATACTGCACCATGGGGACCATGGCGTTGCGCAGCACGTGCTTGAACATGATCTCGCTGGAGCTCAGGCCCTTGACGCGGGCCAGCTTGATATAATCGCGGGTCAGCTCGTCCACCATGTAGCGGCGGGTCCACAGAGCGTAGCCTGCGATAGACGCCAGCGACAAGCAGACGATGGGCAGCACGCTGGACGGGCCGACATTACGGGTGGAGTACAGCGTGGGGAAACCCAGGTATTTGGAGCCGAAGACCAGCACCAGCGAATAGGAGACCAGAGAAGGCACAGCGTTGACAAAAACGGTGTAGGCCGTGCCGATCCAGTCAAAGACCTTGTCCTTGAAGGCGGTCTGCAGGATGCCCAGCATGATGCCCACCAGCAGAGAGATGCCGGCGGAGATGAGGCCGAGGCGCATGGAGACGCCGAATTTCTTGCCGATCACCTTCACGACGGAAGCGCCATTCTGGATGCGGCGGGAAGTGCCGAAGTCCAGATGGAGCAGATCGTTGTAGAAGTGCAGCAGCTGGGTGCCGATGGGGTCGGTCAGACCGGCGGCTTCCAGCGCGGCGTATTTCTGCTCTTCGGTAAACTTCATGAGCTGTTCTTCCGTGAAGTAGTAGTCCGTAGGCAGGCAGCGCATCAGCAAAAAGACGATGGTTGCGATCAATAAGATCGTGACGAGCGACTGAGCCAGCCGCTTGACGGTGTATTTTAACATGATAACCAAACCTTTATAAAATAATCATCAGGCTTTGGTTGCTGCATTGAAAGCAGCGGAGAAAGCCTCGTACTCCTCGGTGGTGTAGCCGTCGCCCTGACGGGTCTCCCAGTTGACGGCCTTGTAGTTGCAGGGACCGTACATGGCGTTGATCTTGGTGTACTCGTTGACGTGGGTCAGGCACCAGAGCACCTCGTACAGGCAGGGGATGCACAGTGCGTTGTTCAGCATGGAAGCCTCAGCCTTTGCGAATGCGGCATAGCGTGCATCGGTATCGGTGACGATGGCCTTTGCCTCGGTGACCAGATCGGTGAACTCCTGGTAATCAGCCAGCAGCTCCTTCTGGTAATCCTTCGGGTCGGCCTCGACGGCTGCGATCCAGGAGGTGGTCTGAGCGTAGTAAGCGTTGTCGTCGCTCAGGACTTCCTGACCCAGGAAGTTGACGGGGTCACCGAAGTCAGCGCCCCAGCCGTTCTGCAGGATGGAGTGCAGCTGGACGTTACGGACTTCCTTATAAAGAGAAGAGACATAGGTGCCGATGTCCAGCACGACGAAGTCATCGCCCAGACTGTCGGAGAAGCACTGCTTCAGAACGGTGGCGGTATCCAGAGCAGTGGTATCGCCGCTCTTGATGTAGTGGTGGCAGTGGACGGGGAAGGTGACGCCGATAGCGCTCAGCTCTTCCATGGCCTGCTTCTTCAGGTCAGCGATGTCGCCACCGTTGTCGCGGAGGCGGATCATGGTCTTGCCGTCGTAAGCCTGACCGTCGAAGCCCATCTCCTTGGCGACCAGAGTGGTGTACTCCTCACCCTTGGTGTTGTAGCAGACACCGGGCATGGTGTAGTAGTCGTTCTCGCACTTCAGGGGGTTGATCTTGTTGGTGCGGGCGTAGTAGTTGGTGAAGTCGATGCCCTTGTAGAAGCACTGACGGAACGCGCGGTTGGAAACAGCCTTGTTCCAGTTCTCGTCCAGATTGCCGTTCTCATCCTTGCGCTGGAAGTTCAGGTGCATCTGGAAGCTGAACTTGGTGGGGCGCTTCTCGCACAGGAACTTGTTGTGCTCGTTGTTGGGGTCGGAGGTGATGGTGGTCAGGTTGGACTCGGTCAGGTCGATGTTATCGACTTCGCCGTTCTCGTACAGCTGCAGGCCCATGGACAGGTCGGGGATCATGGTGATGGTGTGATGCTCGAAACGGGTGCAGTCGTTTGCGGCGTAGTAGTTGGGGTTGGGGATGAAGCTCTTGGTGTTCTGCTGGATGTACTCCTCGATGAGGTACGGACCATTGTACCACATGGTGGAGTAGTCGCAGGAGCGGAAGCCATCGATGCCCAGCTCGTTGATGAGGTCCTCAGAGGCGGGGTAGAAGCTGTTGTAGGCAACGACAGTGTCGAAGTAGGGGCAG
The DNA here is from genome assembly GCF_040094125.1 of Faecalibacterium longum. Taxonomy (NCBI): domain Bacteria; kingdom Bacillati; phylum Bacillota; class Clostridia; order Eubacteriales; family Oscillospiraceae; genus Faecalibacterium; species Faecalibacterium longum. The sequence goes on along the minus strand of NZ_JBBNIH010000170.1, from coordinate 216,338 downwards.
GGGTTCTTGCAGGTGAAGACCAGAGTGTAGTCGTCCGGTGCCTCGACGCCGACACCGGCAGCCAGCATATCCTCGTAGGTCATGTCAGCAGCAGCGTCGCCCTTGTCCTTGGTCAGGTCGTAGTACTCGGCAGCGCCCACGACGGTCTCAGAAGGCATGGAGGTGTTGAAAGCCTCGTTCTTGAGGGCGTTCAGGACCCACTCAAGACCCACGAGGAAGTCCTTGGAGGTCAGGTGAGACTTGACCTCGCCGTTGACGTCGCACCAATCGACATTGTCGCGCAGGTGGAAGGTCCAGACGGTGGAGTCCTCGTTGTGCTCCCAGCTGGATGCGATGGCGGGCACTGCCTTGCCGTAGCAGTCGAAGCTCAGCAGGCCGTCCCAGCAGTTGGTGGTGACGTTCAGGTCGGAAGCGGACTGGCTGTACAGGAAGTTCCAGGTCTCCAGCTCACGGTTGGCAGTCTCGAAGGAGACGTAATCGGTGATGGCGTCGGCTGCGGGTGCAGCTGCGCCGGAGGCAGCACCGGAGGTGCTGGCAGCAGTGCTGCTGGAAGAACCACCGCAAGCGGCCAGGATGCTTGCAGCGCCCACGACGCCGGAAGCCTTGAGGAAGCTGCGGCGGCTGATGGAATGAGACTCAAAATTTGCGTTCATTGTGTTTTCCTCCCAATTATTCTTTCGTGTCTCGGCTCTATGGCGCAGGGTACCTTGCCCTGCCGATTTCCCACTCCTACGAGATTATCTGCCCCTCTGTATTACCAGAGAATACAAAAGAGCGCAGAAACAGACCCCTCTGTCTGCGCCTGTGCTCCTCCCGTAAAATCCTTAACACGACATATATTGTACCATCGAAATAAATAGTTGTCAATGGAATGTGAAATGCCTTTTCTTTCAAAAGAAAGTTGTACTCTGCATAGAGATGAAATAAATTTACTTTACTGTGGTGAAGAGTGACGAAAATAAGATAAACAGGCCCAAAAACAAAACAACGGGAGCTGTTCTTGGGCTAAGAACAGCTCCCGTGTGTGGATCACGGGCCGGAAGCAGGAACTCCCGGCGGAAAAGATTTAAGAAAAAGTTAAGATTTTGCGGCGTCGAAAGCCTTGGCAAATTCCTCGTACTGAGCGGTGGTGTAGGCGTCCTCGCTGGTCTCCCAGTTGACGTACTTGAAGTTGCAGGGGCCGAACATGGCGTTGATCTTGGTGTACTCGTTGACGTGGGTCAGGCACCAGCGGACATCGTAGTAGCAGGGGACGGACAGCGAGTTGTTGATCATGTAGGCCTCGGCCTTTGCGAAAGCCTCATAGCGGGCGTCGGTGTCGTCCACGATGGCGTTGGCTGCGTTGACCAGGTCGGTGAACTGTTCAAACTCGTCTACCAGCTCCTTCTGGTAATCGGCGGGATCCTCCGCCACCAGCTGGATGTTGGAGTAGTTGACGGCGTAGTAGGCGTTGGAGTCGTGCAGGATCTCCTGACCCACAAAGTTGACGGGGTCGCCGAAGTCTGCGCCCCAGCCGTTGATGACGAAGCCGTGGAGCTTGGGGATGCGGACTTCCTTTGCAAGGCTGGAAACATAGGTGCCGAGGTCCAACTGGATGAAGTCGTCGCCGAAGCTGTCGGTGAAGCACTGCTTCAGAACGGTGGCGTTGTCCTGAGCAACGGTGTTGCCGGCCACGAAGAAGAAGGGCGCCTTGACCGGGAAGGTGACGCCGATGGCAGTCAGCTCATCCATGGCCTGCTTCTTGAGGGCGGCGATGGAGTCGGCGGTGGACTTGCGCAGATGGACCATGGTCTCGCCGTCATACTTCTCGCCGTCGATGCCCAGCTCCTTGGCCACAAGGTCAACATAATCGGTGCCTTTGGAGTTGTAGCAGACGCCCTTCATGGTGTAGTAGTTGTTCTCACACTTGAGGGGGTTGATCTTGTTGAAGCGTGCGTAGTAGGGAATGAGGTTCAGGCCCTCCTGGAAGCAGCGGCGGAATGCCCGGTTGGCCACGGCCTTGTTCCAGTTCTCGTTGGGGGTGCCGTCGGAGTTGAGGCAGTAGAAGTTGAAGTGGAAGTCGTAGGCATACTTGGTGGGGCGCTTCTCGCAGAGCTGGTCGTTGTAGGCGTTGGAAGTGTCGGAGGTGATGGTGGTCAGGGTGCTCTCGCTCAGCTCCAGCTCGTCCAGCTCACGGTTCTGATACAGCTGGTAGCCCACGGTCAGGTCGGTGATCATGCTCAGGGACACGCGCTCGAAGCGGCTGCACTCGTCAGCTGCATAATAATGGGGGTTCGGGATGAAGCGCTTGGAGTTGTCGGCCACAAATTCCTCGATGAGGTAGGGGCCGCAGCACCACTGCTGGGTGTAGTCCACGCCGCGGAAGCCCTCGACGCCCAGCTTTTCCACCAGAGCCGGGGGTGCCGGATAGCAGCAGACGTAGGAAGCCACGGTGTCGAAGTAGGGGCAGGGATTTATACAGGTGTAGACGATGGTGTAATCATCCGGTGCGTCAATGCCGACGCCTGCGGCCAGCATATCTTCGTAAGTAAGGGCTTCGCCTGCGGCGTCATCCATTCCGTAAGTCTTGTCGTAGTAATCGGCTGCGCCCACGACGGTGGTGGAGGGCATGGAGGTGTTGGCGGCCTGATTCTTCTTTGCGTTCAGCACCCACTCGAAGCCCACGAGGAAGTCTTTGCTGGTCAGGTGGTCCTGCACCTCGCCGTTCATGTCCACCCAGTCCACGTCGTCACGGAGGTGGAAAGTCCAGACGGTGGAGTCCTCGTTGTGCTCCCAGCTCTTAGCCAGAGCCGGCACAGGCTTGCCGTAGTTGTCGAAGCTGATAAGACCGTCGATGATGTTGGTCGATACGTTGAAGTCGATGGCCTGCTGGCTGTAGAGCATATTCCAGCTCTCGATCTCGCGGCCGGAAGTCTCGTAAGTAAACAGCTCGCTCAGGCCCTTGCTGGAAGCAGCTGCACCGGAAGAAGCCGACGAAGCACTGGCTGCGGTGCTGGAAGAAGAGCCGCCGCAGGCAGCCAGCAGACCGGCTGCGCCAACAGCGCCGGCACCCTTAAGGAAGCTGCGGCGGGTGATGGTGTGAGACTCAAAATCGTGGTACATATTCTTTCCCTCCTGTAATGATTGGTACGGCTCTGCGTTTCCCAAATCCCTACCCTGTCCATACTGCTTTACCTTCCCACAAGGTCTGGAAGCCGTCTTCATAACCATTGTACGCCGTCTGAACGGTCTTTTTGCTCACATACTGCGTTGCTCTCCCTTGCAATCCGTTAGGATTGCTGCGGAAAATCGCCTTGTCTGTGGGCAAAAATCCTCGCCTATCCGGCGCACTCTGGCCATGAACCCGGCTTCAAAAGGGTACAAAAAGGGCGCAGAGACAGATTTTATTGATCTGTTTCTGCGCCATTGCAGAACCCGTATCGATTGCAGATATTCTATCATCCCACAGGCGGGAAGTCAAGAAAAACCACTCTGGTATGGATTGAATCTTATTGATTCAGCAAACACATAAAAATGAAAATATTTCATGTGCCGACTGAAATGGAATGGCTGTTCGCGCCGGATCAGCCCTGAGAAGCCTGCTCGAATGCCTTGGCAAACTGCTCGTACTGGACGGTGGTGTAGGCCTCTTCGCTGGTCTCCCAGTTGACGGCCTTGTAGTTGCAGCTGCCGTACATGGCGTTGATCTTGCTGTACTCGTTGGCGTGGGTCAGGGACCATGGGATGTCGTAGTAGGTGGGGCTGACCAGCACATTCTCCAGCATATAGGCCTCAGCCTTGGCGAAGGCCTCGTAGCGGGCGTCGGTGTCGTTGACGATGGCGCTGGCGGCATTGACCAGATCGGTGTACTGCTCGAAAGCATCCATCAGGTCCTTCTGGTAGTCGGCAGGAGCCTCAGCCACCCGGGCGATGTTGGAGTAGTAGTGTGAGTAGAAAGCATTGTCGTCGTGGAGGGTCTCCTGACCCAGGAAGTTGACGGGGTCGCCGAAGTCGGCGCTCCAGCCGTTGATGACAAAGCTCTGGAGCTGAGGAGTGCGGACCTCCTGGGTCAGGCTGGAAACGTAGGTCTGGACGTCCAGCTTGATGAAGTCATCGCCGAAGCTGTCGGAGAAGCACTGCTTGAGGATGGTGGCGTTGTCCAGTGCGGAGGTGCTGCTGGCGATGATGAAGTAGGTGGCCTTGACGGGGAAGGTGACGCCGATGGCGCTCAGCTCCTCCATGGCCTGCTTCTTCAGGGCGGAGATGTCGCCGCCGTTGGCACGCAGGCGGATCATGGTCTCGCCGTCGTACTTCTCGGAGTCGAAGCCCATCTCCTTGGCCACCAGAGCGGTGTACTCAACGCCCTGCGTGTTGTAGCACAGGCCCTTCATGGTGTAGTAGTCGTTCTCGCACTTCAGGGGGTTGATCTTGTTGTAGCGGGAGAACCATGCCTTCAGGTTCAGGCCGCGGTAGAAGCACTGACGGAAAGCGGTGTTGGCGATGGCCTTGTTCCAGTTCACATCGGGGGTGCCGTCGGCGTTGTTCTTCTGGTAGTTGAAGTGCATGGCGTAGGCAGTGGGGCGGGCGCGCTTCTCACAGAGCTGGCTGTTGTACTCGTTGTTGGGGTCGGAGGTGATGGTGGTGATGGTGCTCTCGTTCAGGTCCATCTCGTCCAGCTCGCGGTTCTGGTAGAGCTGGAATGCGATGGCCTGATCGGAGATCATGGTCACGGTCAGACGCTCGAAGCGGCTGACGTTGGCAGCATTGTAGTAGTGGGGGTTGGGGATATAGCTCTTGGTGTTGCCCTGGATATACTCCTCGACGAGGTAGGGGCCGCAGTACCACATGTTGGTGTTGTCGCAGCCACGGAAGGTCTCGATGCCCAGCTCGTCGATCAGCACCTGAGAGGCGGGGTAGAAGCTGGTGTAGGAGGCTACGGTATCAAAGTAGGGGCAGGAGTGCTTGCAGGTGAATACCAGAGTGTAGTCGTCGGGAGCCTCGATGCCCACGCCTGCGTCCAGCATATCCTGATAGCGCAGGTCGGCAGCGGCCGCGCCCATATCCTTGGTCTTCTCGTAGTACTCCTCAGCGCCCACGATGTACAGGGTGGGCATGGAGGTGTTGTTGGCCTCGTTCTTGGAGGCGTTCAGCACCCACTCCAGACCGACCAGAAAATCGGTGGCGGTGATGTGCTCCTTCACCTCGCCGTTGCAGTCCACCCAGTCCACATCGTCGCGCAGGTGGAAGGTCCAGACGGTGGAGTCCTCGTTGGCCTCCCAGCTGGTGGCGATGGCGGGCACCAGCTTGCCGTAGCAGTCGAAGCTCATCAGGCCGTCCCACAGGTTGGTGACGACGTTGGCGTCGGTGAGGGTCTGGCTGTACAGCATGTTCCAGCTCTCGATCTCACGGTTGGCAGACTCCCAGGAGATGTACTCCTTGAGGGGGGTGGCACCGGTGGAGTTGGGGGCCTGTGCGCCGGAAGCAGCCGTGCTGCCGGAGTTGTTGGACTTGCTGCCGCCGCAGGCGGACAGCAGGCCGGCGGCACCCACGACGCCGGCGCCCTTCAGGAAGCTGCGGCGGGTGATGTTGCGGGACTCAAAATCGATGTTCATTGAGATACGATCCTCCGAGATATTGTTTTCCTTTTTTCCTATCCTAAATGCAAAAAACGGTACGCTCCGGGTGCCAAAACGCACAAAGCGCCCGGGGCCGCACCTTTCGTATTCTAACATTGTGGGCAAAAGAAGTCAATGAAATACAGCGCTGAAATAGAAACAAAATAGTAACGGATGCTTTTCTCTGAAAAATGACGGCAAAAAAACGGTAAAGAATGGAAAGAAGTCGCACTTTTACGAGATGACGAATGGATACAACGAAAGTTGGAAAACGCAAAGCGGCTATCTTTTTTCACAAAATCATGCTACAATAAAAAAGAATGTTACTTCTATAAAAGGAGCGTCCTTGGATGAAAAAGCTGGTTTCGATGTATCAAAAATATATGTTCCGCCCCATTCTGTATAAATCTGTCACCCGGGTGTCGGTGGTGGCTGTGCTGATGCTGCTGTGGGACCGCTACGTCAGCGACGGCACCTTCACGATGTGGCAGGCCCCGGCCCTGCTGCTGGGTGTTGTGCTGCTGGCGTGGGCGTGGGTGAACTACCTCCGTCTGGACGGTGTGACCATCCATCATCTGGGCGAAGAGTTTAAGGATATGGGCAAAAAGAAGAAGTTCCACTCCACCAAGTCCATCGTGGACTTTGCCGATGAGCGCATCGTCTCCTTCGAGGAGCTGGAACCGGAAGAGCGCACCTATTGCAGCATGCTCTCGAATCTCATCCTGGGCGGGGCGCTGCTCATCATCGGCCTCATCGCAGGCGCAGTGTGAGGGCAGCGGACATGGCAGAAAAAAGCGAAAAACAGCTGGTGGTGGGCATCCTTGCCCATGTGGACTCCGGCAAGACCACCCTCTCCGAGGCGATGCTCTACCGCGCGGGCAGCATCCGCAAGCTGGGCCGGGTGGATAACAAAGATGCCTTCCTCGACACCGACACGCTGGAAAAGGCGCGTGGGATCACCATCTTTTCCAAGCAGGCCCTGCTGAAAACGGGAAGTACGAGTATCACCCTGCTGGACACCCCCGGCCATGTGGACTTTTCCACCGAGACGGAGCGCACTTTGCAGGTGCTCGACTACGCAGTGCTGGTCATCAGCGGCACCGACGGCGTCCAGAGCCATACCGAGACGCTCTGGCGTCTGCTGCGGCGGTATCATATCCCGACCTTCGTGTTCATCAATAAAATGGACCTGCCCGGCCCGGGCAAAGAGGCGCTGCTGAGCCAGCTTTCCCACCGTCTGGGCGACGGATTCGTGGATTTCGGCGCAGAGCAGGCCGAACGGGACGAGGCACTGGCCCTCTGCGACGAGCGCCTGATGGAAAAGATGCTGGACGCGGGCAGCCTGACGGCGGAGGACATCATCCCGGCCATCGCCCGGCGGCACGTCTTTCCCTGCTGGTTTGGCGTGGCCCTGCAGAGGGAGAATGCCGGCGGACTGCAGGGTGTGGACGAGCTGCTGGCCGGCCTCGACGAATACACCCGCGCCGCCCCGGCGCTGGAAGCTTTCGGTGCGCGGGTGTTCAAAGTCTCGCAGGATGAGCGGGGCGAGCGGCTGACCTGGCTGCGCGTCACCGGCGGTGAGCTGAAAGTCAAAGCCCAGCTCACTGGCGAAGCGGACGGCGAGCCATGGGCCGAAAAGGCCAACCAGCTGCGGCTTTACTCCGGCGCAAAATATACGCTGGCAGAGGCCATCGGCCCGGGGCAGGTCTGCGCCGTCACCGGACTGACAAAGGCGAAGCCCGGCACCGGCCTCGGGGCCGAGCGGGACAGTGACCTCCCGGTGCTGGAACCTGTCCTGAGTTACCGGGTGTGTCTGCCCGAGGGCGCGGATGTTCATGCCGCATTGGGCAAGCTCCACCGTCTGGAAGAGGAAGAACCTCAGCTCCATGTCGTCTGGAACGAGACGCTGGGAGAGATACACGTCCAGCTTATGGGCGAGATTCAGCTCGAGGTGCTCAAAAGCCTGCTGGCCGAGCGGTACGGGCTGGACGTGGAGTTTGACTCCGGCGGCATATTATATAAGGAAACCATCACCGAGGCCATCGAGGGTGTGGGCCATTATGAGCCTCTGCGCCACTATGCCGAGGTGCATCTGAAGCTCGAGCCGCTGCCCCGGGGCAGCGGGATGCAGTTTGCCGCCGACTGCCGGGAGGAAGAGCTGGACAAAAACTGGCAGCGCCTCGTGCTGACCCATCTGGAAGAAAAGCAGCACCTCGGCGTCCTCATCGGCGCGCCTCTGACGGATATGAAGATCACCCTCATCGCGGGCCGCGCCCATCTCAAGCATACCGAGGGCGGCGACTTCCGGCAGGCCACCTACCGCGCCGTGCGGCAGGGCCTCATGATGGCAAACCAAATCAAAAAGACCCAGCTCCTCGAGCCGTGGTATTCCTTCCGGCTGGAAGTGCCTGCGGAGAACATTGGCCGCGCCATGAGCGACGTCCAGCGGATGGAGGGCAGCTTTGACCCGCCCGAGACGGCACCGGACGGCCAGACGGCCACCCTCACCGGTTTTGCACCGGTGGCCACCATGCGCAGCTACCCCATGGAGGTGGTCAGCTACACCCGGGGCAGGGGACACCTGAACCTGACGCTGGACGGATACCGCCCCTGCCACAACGCAGCAGAGGTCATCGAGGCAGTGGACTATGAGCCGGAACACGACCTGGACAACCCCGCTGACTCGGTGTTCTGCTCCCATGGCGCGGGCTTTGTGGTGCCGTGGGAGCAGGTGCGCAGCCATATGCACGTGGACAGCGGCTGGGGCCACACCGCCCCGGCATCAGAAGAGACCGCGGCCCGTCCCCGCCGGATGGCGGCTTACCGCGCTACGCTGGAAGAGGACGCCGAACTGCTGAAAATTTTTGAGCGCACCTACGGCCCCATCAAACGCGACCCGCTGGCGGCGTTCCGCCCAGTGCAGAAGCGGGAACGGCCCGATTTCGCCGCCGAGCAGTGGGAGATCGCCCCCGAATACCTGCTGGTGGACGGCTACAACATCATCTTTGCGTGGGACGAGCTGAACGCCCTCTCCAAGGAGAGCCTCGACGCCGCCCGCCACCGGCTGATGGACATTCTCTGCAACTATCAGGGCTTCAAAAAGTGCGTCCTCATCCTCGTGTTCGATGCCTACCGTGTGCCGGGCAGTCCCGGCAGCATCGAGCAGTACCACAACATCCACGTCGTCTACACCAAAGAGGCCGAGACGGCGGATATGTTCATCGAGCGCGTCACCCACGAGATCGGCAAAAACCGCCGGGTCCGGGTGGCGACCTCCGACGGCATGGAGCAGGTCATCATTCTGGGCCACGGCGCCCTCCGCGTCTCGGCCCGGATGTTCCACGAAGAGGTGCAGGACGTGGAAAAAGAGATAAGGCGCTGCATTCAGGGGGAGGCGTGAGCATGGCACCCGAAATTACGGCTGAATTTGTCTGGTCACATATTCCAAAACGCCCGAGGGAGAGCAACAAGGGCAGTTTCGGCGCGGTGCTGGCTGTGGCGGGAAGCGCCTGCTACCGCGGTGCGGCGTCGCTGACCGTCGAGGGCGCTCTGCGCACTGGCGCAGGCATCGTCACGCTGGCAAGCGTCGAGCCGGTGTTGGCGGCGGTGTCGGCACGCCTGCCGGAATGCTGTCTCTGCCCCTGTGAGCCGGGGGCAGAAGGGGGCATCTCCCCCCAGAGCATCCCCCGCATCCTCCGGCAGAAGGCGACCGTCCTGCTCATCGGGCCGGGATTGGGCTATCTTGCCCAGAGCACGGCCCGCGCCGCCGAGACGCGGGCGCTGGTGAAGAAGCTGCTCACCGGCTTTTCGGGCAGTGCGGTGCTGGATGCCGATGGCCTCAACGCCGCCGCCAGCCTCATGAACGCGGGTGAGGAACTGCCGCGCCCGGCCAAAGAGCTGATTTTGACGCCCCACCCGGGGGAGATGTCCCGGCTGACGGGGCTTTCGGTGGAGGCCGTTCAGGCTGACCGGGAGGGTGTCGCCCGGCGGTATGCCACTCAGTGGAATGCGGTGGTGGTGCTGAAAGGGGCGCGGACCGTGGTCGCCGCCCCGGATGGCCGCGTCTGCGTCAACCCTACCGGCAATCCCGGTCTTGCCAGGGGTGGGAGCGGCGATGTGCTGGCCGGTATGATGTCGGCCCTGCTGGCCTGCGGTCTGTCCGCCTGCGAAGCCGCCGCCTGTGCGGTCTGGCTCCACGGTGCCGCCGCTGACCGTGCCGCCCGCCAAAAAGGCGAGTACGGGATGCTCCCGCAGGATATTTTCGTACATATGGGAAAGATATTTGCGGAAAATGACCGTTGAAATGTGAAAAACAAAATGCAGAATACATAAAATTTTGCACTGATTTCCGTCGATAGACACAAAAGAGGTGTTGAATATGGTTGAAAAGTTGGAAAAAATCATTTCGCAGAGCCAGAACATCGTCTTTTTCGGCGGTGCAGGCGTGTCCACCGAGAGCGGCATCCCGGACTTCCGCAGTGTGGACGGCCTCTACCATCAGAAATACGATTACCCGCCCGAGACGATCTTGAGCCACACCTTCTGGGAAGAGCGCCCCGAGGAGTTCTACCGCTTCTACCGCGATAAGCTCATCGTCAAGGGAGCAAAGCCCAACGCGGCGCATCTGCGTCTGGCGAAGCTCGAGCGGGAGGGCAAGCTGAAAGCCGTCATCACCCAGAACATCGACGGCCTTCATCAGGCGGCAGGCTCCAAGACGGTGTACGAGCTCCACGGCAGCACCCTGCGCAACTACTGCGTCAAGTGCGGCGCGTTCTACGATGTGGACTTTATCGCCAACAGCACCGGTGTGCCGCGCTGCCCCAAATGCGGCGGTATCATCAAGCCGGACGTCGTCCTCTACGAAGAGGGGCTGGATGAGCAGGTATTGTCTGGCGCAGTCTCGGCTATCCGCCGTGCTGATACCCTCATCATCGGCGGTACCAGCCTTGTGGTCTACCCGGCGGCGGGACTCATCCGTTACTTCCGGGGCGACCACCTCGTGGTCATCAATATGCAGCCTACGAATGCGGACGCCGAGGCCGATCTGTGCATTGCAAAGCCCATCGGACAGGTGCTCAGCGAGGATGTTGTGCTGGACGACTGAATTATAAAAAATAAGAGGCCGCTGCAAGCGACCTCTCCGTCACGGCTTTGCTGTGCCGGAGAGGTCGTACTTTGCAGCAGCCTTTTTATTTTACACTACTATTATATATAAAATCAATCGATCGTCGTCTTCGTCCGTCCAACACCCAGCACGGCGGTGGAGATCTTCTTCCAGCTGTTGCAGCCGCAGACGCCGTCGGCGCGCAGACTGGTGCGCCGCTGGTAGCCCTTGAGGGCTTCTTCCGTCCGGCTGCCGAAGATGCCGTCGATGCGGTTCCCGGTCTGGTAGCCCAGCGTCGAGAGGGCGTCTTGGAGGATCATGACGTAGCAGCCCCGGCTGCCCCGGCGGAGGGTGGGGTAGCCTGCCGTGGTGCCTCTGCAGGCAGGCGTGCCGTAGCGCCGGTCGAAGTGGACCCATGTGGGGGTCTGGCTTAGTGGTTCGACATAGCCCCACGCCCCGGTGGAGCGGGCAGCGTTGTAGATGGCGGTGCGCTGGGTCTGGCTGAGGCTCTGCCCCACGTCGAAGGCCACGCCGGCATAGTGCTGGCTGCGGGTGCCGTGGCCTCCCTCCCAGATGCGGCGGAAGGCGTATCCCACCGGGATGCCCCTGCCGTATTTGCGGCGGGTGAGGTTCCACGCTTCCATTGCCGCGATGGTCGTCCAGAGCACCGGGCTGTTCGATTTGCCCCGGAACTCCCGCACGGTCAGAGTCCTGCCGGTGCTGTAGGGCATGGGGTCGTTCTCGCGCAGGTTCGAATAGGTGTAGACTTTGTTCTCGTAGGCGTCATAGACCAGTAAGCGTGCCATCTCTCATCCCTCCTCGGTGCAGTTGTCGCAGGCAGTATGGCTCTGGGCGCGGAGTGCGGCCCAGGTGGGCCGGTCCACGACGCCGCTTGGCTCAAGGCCCGCCCGCTGCTGCGTCTCCTTCACAGCGGCGGTGTCCTCCGGGCCGAAGACAGCGTTGTCGGCGACGTAGTCCTCCTCGCAGTAGAGCTGGGAGCGGTCATTGAGCCAACCCTCGATGAGGCTGACGTCAGGCCCTGCGCTGCCCTCCTTCATGGCCCGGTCCGGATAGTCCGACCCCTGCTCGGGATGCCGGTCGGGGTTGGGGGTGAAGGCCGCCAGCTGTAAGCTCAGGGCTTCCACTGATGTCCACGTTTCGGCGTCTGCCACGCCGGTGGCGGGCAGGCCCAGAAGCTCCTGCGCGCTGGCGGTGGCGTCCGCGGTCTCCTGCGTGTACTGGCTGGAAAGCGCGGGGGACGCTACACTGTCGTAGTAGTAGGCGATGCGCTGCAAAAGCAGGGTGTAGTAGAGCACGGCGCTGCTGTCGGTGCCGACGGTGAGCGGTGTGCCGGGGTAGGGGAGACGCTTGAGGGTGACCACCGGCCCGGACGAGCGGAGGGCCGACGCTTTGCCGTAGAGCGAATCCCATGTCTTCCGGCCCACGATCCCGTCCACCGTCAGCCCGGCGAACCGCTGATAGGCCCGCACGGCGGCCTCGGTGGCCGCGCCGAAACGGCCATCAATGGAGACAGAGGGGATGCTGCTCTGGTAGGCGCTCATGAGGTAGAGGTAGAATTGCAGCTCTCGGACGGCGGTGCCGGTGGAGCCATTGCGCAGCACGCCCGGGTACTCGCCGGGCCGCAGGCTGGGCGAAAGCAGGCGGTTGGCGATGTCGTTGTAGACTTCGTAGAGCTTGTTCCATGTCGTCCGGCCCACGACGCCGTCGCTGGTGAGGCCGAAGTAGGTCTGGAACCGCCGCACGGCCGCTGCGGTAGACGAGCCGAAGATGCCGTCCACGGTGACATTGTTGAGACTGGAATAGACCGTTCGTGCGATCTTCAGCCAGAACTGTACCAGCCGGACGTTCTGGCCGCTGCTGCCCTGGCGCAGGGCGGTGCCGGGGTAGGCGTTGGGGGTGCCGTTGTCGGACTGGATGCTGCGGAACTGGTCGTACAGCTCGGTCCATGTGGTGAGGCCTACGATGCCGTCCACCGTCAGGCCGTAGAGCCGCTGGAACGCCCGGACAGCCGCCGCTGTGCCGCTGCCGTAGACGCCGTCCACCGTGACAGAGGGGATGCTGCTCTCATACTGAGCCAGCGTACTCAGCCAGAACTGCACCTGCTCTACCTCGCTGCCGGTGGAACCCTGTTTGAGGACGCTGCTGCCGAAGTTCCATGAGCTGTCCGGGAGGGTGCCGCTGAATGTCTCGCCTTCACTGGTCAGCTCGGCGAGGTCCTTCACCGAGACGTAGATATAGCTGATCTTATACCAGGTGCTGCGGCCCACCACGCCGTCGGCGGTGAGGTTGAACTGCTTCTGGAACTTTTTGACCGTCTCGGTCATCTTGCGGCCGAAGATGCCGTCCACCGTCAGCAGGCCGAGGAAGGGATAGTCTTTGGTGATGCGGTTGAGCTGCCGCTGCAGGGTGAACACCGCCGCTCCGGTGCTGCCCTGCCGCAGAGGGCTTCCGGGGTAGCTCTGGGGGATGGACTGGATGTTGTTGGTGCGGATGATCTCGATGTTGCTGCCGTAGTAGTATTTGAGGATGCTCAGTGCGCTGCGGCCCTGATTGGCCAGCGTGACGGTCCCCCACTGCTTGAGGCCGGGGCAGGTGACGGATTTTCCGTCGCAGTACTCGGCATAGTAGGGGTTCACGGTGCCGGTCTTGCGGATATAGGTGTTGAAGATGTCGTCCGTCAGCCGCACCATGACGTCGAACACCGTCCGGCCATGGACGTAGTATTGGTCGTAGCTGGTGGAGTTGGTGATGTTGAAACTGTAGCCCTTGCTGGGGTACCACTCGGTGTAGATACGGTTGAGAGCCAGCGAGATCTGGCAGTGGATGTTGGCCCGCAGGGCCTGCTCGGGCCACGGGGAACAAAATAACCCAACTGGCCAAAGTCGCCTGCCCGGACTGCCGCAAGGTGCGGAGCGAGATGCAGGAACTGGTCCGGGCGGCATCCTCGACGGCCTTTTTGTCAAGTGATAATAATAGAACATAAGCAGTATTCACAAGCATAAACTCTTGAAATGCCTCTGTTATAATGTTACACTACGTACTGTATGCATTGGTATATATATACTGTTCAAAAAAAGCTGCTGACAACATGACGAGATCGATGCTGCAATGAACTTCTTGAAACCTGCGCAGTGGAAATAAAACCGGAATGAGACCGTCTGGGGCGGAGAAAGATTGGATAAAATGAAAAACTCTGGAATGAGCGAAACCATGCAGACCTTGACGCGGAAAAGCGCCTGTGTGATGCTGAGCCTGTTGCTGCTGCTGTCAGCCATGCTCCCTGTAAAAGCTGCCGCAGAGACCGCCCCTGCAAAGGTTGTTCGTGTCGGCTCGTTTGAGGACACCTTCAACTATGTCAACGAGAAGGGTGCAAGAAAGGGCTACGGCTACGAATTGCTGGAGACCTTGTCCGGCTACACAGGCTGGCAGTTCGAGTATGTGACCTGCGACTGGTCAAACTGCTTCGAAAAACTCAAAAACGGCGAGATCGACATTATGGGCGGTATTTCCTATACGGAGGACCGCACCGAGGAGATGCTGTTTTCAGACGAGCCGATGGGAGTGGAAAAATATTACCTCTGCGCCGATCTCTCGCGCGCAGACATCTCCGCCTCCGACTTCAAGACGCTGAACGGCAAAAAGATCGGTGTCCTGATGGGAACGGAGCCGGAAGTGATGCTGACCGAGTGGGAAGAAAAATACGGCCTGGAAACGGAACACGTCAACATCTCCAACAACGAGGATGTGAAGCAAAAGCTGGCAAACCACGAGATCGACTGCTTTGTTTCGCTGGAAGAATCCTTCTGGGCAGAGCGTGGCATCTCGACCATAGCCCGTGTGGGAGAATCCGGCATCTACTATGCGATCAACAAAGACCGGCCTGATATCAAGGAAGAACTTGACGATGCAATGCGCGCATTGGACGAAGCTGCGCCTTTTTATACGGCGGATCTGTATAAACGGTATTTCTCAATGGATTATACGCCCATCCTTACAGGGGAGGAAAAGGCGTGGCTCAAAGAGCACGGCGCCATCAAGATGGGCTTTCTGACGAGTGACAGCGGCGTCAGCACCTTTGACCCTGCCACCGGGGAGTTTACCGGGGTAATCACGGACTATATTCAGTTTGCAGCAGATTGTCTGGGCAATCAGGAACTGGAATTCCAGCTGGTCGGCTATGACAGCAAGGAAGCAGAACTGGATGCGCTGAAATCGGGCGAGATCGACATGATCTTCCATTTCGACCAGAGCCCCAATCTGGCGGAAGAGTATCACTTTGCCTGTACCAACACAACGTGGACCTCCAACCTGATGGCGGTCACGAACAAACAGCACTTTAACGAAAACAATGTAAACCGCATTGCCGTTCCCCAAAACAAACTCTCCCTGAAAAAGTACCTTGCGTTTTATTATCCGCAGTGGGAGATCGTGGACTGCGATACACAGGAGGATGCCGCAAAGCTGGTCAAAGACGGACAGGCGGATTGCTTTGTTACCTGGATCAGCAGTGAGAAAAATTACAGCAAGAAATACGGGTTTTACAGCGTTCCGCTGGTAAACCCTGTAAGATCCTGCTTTGCGGTCAATAGCGGAAACCGCAGCCTGTTGTCCATCCTGAACAAAACGATCAAGGCAATGCCTGTTAATATGCTTGCCGGCGCGCTTGCGATGTATAAGAGCTCCGCGCGGAAGGTTACCCTGAGCGATTTTATAAAGGATAACTTCTTTAAGGTTCTGTTGATCAGCAGCATTGCTGTTGCAGTTGTTCTGCTCACGATTTTGATACTGCTCCAGAAGGCGCGTAAAGCCGAAGCTGCTGCAAGGAAAGCCGCAGACGATACGCAGGAATTGAATGCAAAATTGCAGGTCGCCGTGGAAAAAGCAGAGAGTGCGAACCGCGCCAAGTCCACCTTCCTGTTCAATATGTCCCATGATATTCGCACTCCCATGAACGCCATTATCGGTTACGCAGACCTTGCCTCCCGGCATCTGGACGCCCCTGAAAAGCTGGAAAAATACATGGAGAACATTCAGATATGCGGACAGAACCTGCTGGTGCTGCTGAGCAATGTGCTGAACCTTGCCCGAATTGAGAACGACAGGACGGAGATCGAATATTCTGTTTCGGATGTCGAAAAAGATTTCCGTAACTGCATTGCGATGTTCCAGAATCAGGCAGACAGTAAGGGACAGACGCTTACGGTGACAACACATCTGCTGTATCCGTATGTCTATGCGGATATTCCGCACCTGACCGAGGTCTGCACGAACCTCGTCAGCAATGCGGTCAAATACACCGGTGCCTGCGGCATGATCCACTGCGATGTCACGCAGAAGCCCGGCAAAAAAGAGGGCTGGTGCGATACGGTGATCACGGTTGACGATAACGGCATCGGGATGTCGCAGGAGTTCCAGAAGCACATTTTTGAACCCTTTGAGCGGGAACGCACTTCCACCGTCAGCAAGGTGGAGGGCAGCGGCATCGGAATGGGCATCGTGAAAAAGCTGGTCGGGCTGATGGGCGGCACCGTGGAAGTGGAGAGCAGGATCGGTGTTGGCTCCACGTTTACTGTCACCATTCCCTGCCGCATTGCATCGGAGGAGGAGACACAGGCGAAACGGGAGACTGGCCCTTCGGACCAAAAGAGCTTGTGCGGTATAAAGATCCTGCTGGCCGAGGACAACGACCTGAATGCGGAGATCGCCACCGAGCTGTTGCAGGAAGAGGGCTGCACGGTAGACCGCGCGAAAGACGGCGTGGAATGTGTGGATATGCTGGAAAAAGCTGCGAACGGAACGTACCGGCTGATCCTTATGGACATCCAGATGCCGGTGATGAACGGCTACGATGCGGCAAAAAAGATACGGAGGATGGATGACCCCCAAAAGGCAGGCATCCCCATCATCGCTATGACTGCAAATGCCTTCTCCGAAGATAAGCAGGCGGCATTGGATGCCGGGATGAACGACCATGTTGCAAAACCGATCAATATGAATGTCCTTGTGCCGACCATCCAGAAATATCTCTGATGCGGACAGAAGGCTGCAGCACATAAGAATACTGGCAGACCGCCTCACCCTGTGCGTTGATACAAAAAGCTGCATCGACTGGCGCAAAGAAATCGGACGCGCTGCTTTTATGAATCAATATATGAAATTTTATTGAAAATCCATCATGGCGGTGGTAAAATAATCCTATAGTTCTGTCATGCTGTATCGATGCCCTTTTGTGGTATTCGGGAGTGCAGAACGGCAGCTGCCCAAGAGTTGTGAGGAGAACAATTTAATGAACAAAAGAACATTGCACCGCCTGTTTTCCGTGCTTGTGGCACTGGTGATGGCGGTCTCCCTGCTGACCGGCTGCGGAACAAAAACCGCCGAAAATGTGGAAAAGCAGGAGGATGCCCAGACCATTCAGGTGTATCTGTGGAGTACCAGCCTGTACGAAACCTATGCGCCCTATATCCAGTCCCAGCTGCCGGATGTAAATATTGAATTCATCGTGGGCAACAACGATTTGGATTTTTACAAGTTTTTGCAGGAGAACGGCGGTCTGCCGGATATCATCACCAGCTGCCGCTTCTCGCTGCACGATGCGGCCCCCTTGAAGGACAGCCTGATGAACCTTGCCTTGACCAACGAGGCGGGCGCTGTGTACAACACCTACCTCAACAGCTTCAAAAACGAGGACGGCAGCGTGAACTGGCTGCCGGTCTGCGCCGATGCCCACGGCTTTGTGGTCAACCGCAGCCTTTTTGAGCAGTACGATATTCCTCTGCCCACCCGATTACGAGAGCTTCGTTTCGGCCTGTCAGGCGTTTGAAAAAGTGGGCATCCGCGGCTTTACCGCCGATTATACCTACGACTATACCTGCATGGAAACGCTGCAGGGGCTTTCCGCTGCCGAGCTTACCACGACTGATGGGCGCAAGTGGCGCACTGCTTACAGCGACCCTGCCAGCACCGCACGGGTGGGTCTGGACGACACCGTGTGGCCGGGGGCGTTTGAGCGGATGGCGCAGTTCATTCAGGATACCCACCTCACGGCAGACGATCTTGCGTTGAATTACGACGATGTGACCGGGATGTTCCGGAACGGAGAAGTTGCCATGTACTTTGGCAGCTCTGCCGGTGTCAAGATGTTTCAGGATGAGGGCATCGACACGATCTTCCTGCCCTTCTTCAGCCAGAACGGCGAAAAGTGGATCATGACCACCCCGTATTTCCAGATCGCTCTGAACCGTGACCTCGAGCAGGACACCGCGCGCCGCGAAAAAGCCATAAAGGTGCTGAACGTCATGCTCTCCGAGGAGGCGCAGAGCCGCATCGTTGCCGACGGGCAGGATGTGCTGAGCTACAGCCAGAATGTCCCTCTGCGCCTGACCGAGTACATGAAGGACGTGCGCGATGTGGTGGAAGAAAACCACATGTATATCCGCATCGCCTCCAACGATTTCTTTGCCGTCTCCAAGGACGTTGTCTCCAAAATGATCGCGGGCGAGTACACGGCACGGCAGGCTTATCGTGCGTTCAATGCCAGGCTTCTTGCCGAAGAAACGCCTGACGATGACGAGATCGTGCTGACCTCCGGGAAGAGCTATTCCAATGTCTTCCACGCAAACGGCGGCAGCGCCTCCTTCTCCGTTATGGCGAACACGCTGCGGGGCGTTTATGGCACCGATGTGCTGCTTGCCACCGCAAACAGCTTTACCGGCAGTGTGCTGCAGGCAGATTATAACAAGAAAATGGCCGCTTCCATGATCATGCCCAACGGTCTGATGTCCCGCCAGCGCACCATGACCGGCGCAGAGCTGAAGGAGACCGTCCGCGCCTTTGTGGAGGGCTGCAAGGGTGGGTTTGTACCCTTCAACCGCGGCTCTCTGCCGGTGGTCAGCGGCATTGCCGTGGAGGTCAAAGAGGCAAGCGGCAGCTATACCCTGACCGGCATCACCCGGAATGGACAGCCGCTGAAGGACGACGACACCGTTACCGTGACCTGTCTGGCAGCGGAAAAACAGATGGAAGCGCTGCTTGCGAGCGAGAGCGGCACGTCTTTGGACGGAGATACATGGGTAAAAAACAGATGGCGCGATTATGTCTCCGGCGGCGGCGCAGCGCTTGCAGAGCCTGAAAACTACATTACGTTGAGGTGAGCGGGATGGTAGACGAAAAGCACGAATCCAAACGAAACTGCCATCCCCGGCAAAAATGGCTCCCTGTTGCTGCCATCCTTCTTCTGATCTTTCTGGCAGTCGGTTTCAGTGTCCAGTACATCTCGTTTGTGTCCCAGACCATCTATCAGGAAAGCACCTCGCATCTGGAAGAGGTGCTGCATAAATCCAATAATATGCTGAAAGAGATGGTACGCAAGAACCTGACCTATCTGCATCTGTACAACGGCTTTCTGGAAAGTACCTCGGATGAGGCCGAAATACAGGCGTATATCAGGGCGGCACAGCAGGAGGCTGGGTTTGCCGAATTCTACTTTCTTACCTATGACGGCAACTACATGACCGTGACCGGGAAAACGGGCTACCTTGGCCTGCAGACAAATCTGGACGAAGAGCTTGCCGACGGTAACGATATTGTGATGAATACGGCTCTGCCCGGCAAGCCCCAGATGCTGGCGTTCATCTGTCCCGAAACGCAGGGCAGCTACCGGGGCTTTGCCTACGATGCCGTTGCCATCACCTATTACAATGATGAGGTGCTGAGATTACTGGACAACTCTGCCTTTCAGGGCAATGCCAGCAACTATGTCATCTACCCGGATGGGCGGGTGGTCATCGACAATTCCGTAAACCGCACGGAAACGATCTACAACTTCGTTGCGATGCTGCGCGACCATTCCGACCTTTCCGAGGCGCAGATCCTTGATCTGTCCAATGCCTTTGCACAGGGCGACAGCGGAAACATGAAGTTAAAGCTGGGCGATACCAGTTATTATCTGGTCTACGAGGGCACGGCGGTCCAGAGCTGGACGATGCTGGGACTTGTCCCGGTCAGCATCGTCAATGCCAATCTGGATAAGCTGTGGTTCCATACGGTGCAGATCGTGGCGGGCATTGTCCTTGGCTTTGCCGCGCTGGCCATTCTGCTCGTTGTGCGCAGAGGCCATACTGCACTGCGCCAGAAGAACACCAAGCTCCTGTACCGGGATGAATTGTTCCAGAAGCTCTCGCTGAACGTGGACGACGTTTTCCTGATGTTGGACGCAGAGACCTCCAAGGTGGATTATGTCAGCCCGAACATTGAGCGTCTGCTGGGCATCCCGTGGAAAGAAGTCCGGCAAAATGCCTTTGCTCTGGACAAGCTGGGCGCCCCGGAGCAGGGCAAAAACTTTCTGGATGGGCTTCTCAGCGGACAGCAGCGGGAATGGGATTTCGAGTTTGAGCATCTGGAAACCAAAGAGCGCCGCTGGTTCCATAACATCGCCATAGGCAGCGAGGTGGAGGGCAGGACCAAATACATCCTTGTCATGTCCGACCGCACCGCCGACAAACAGGTAAATCAGGCGCTTTCGGATGCCGTTGCCGCCGCCGAGACTGCCAACCGCGCCAAGAGCACTTTCCTTTCCAATATGTCCCACGACATCCGCACCCCCATGAACGCCATCATCGGCTTTACCACACTGGCGATCAGCAATATCGACGACAAGGAGCGGGTGAAGGATTATCTGGCCAAGACCCTTGCTTCCAGCAACCATCTGCTCTCGCTCATCAACGATGTGCTGGATATGAGCCGCATCGAAAGTGGAAAGATCCATCTGGAAGAGGTGGAAGTCAACCTTTCGGATGTGCTGCACGATTTGAAAACCATTGTCAGTGGGCAGATTTACGCAAAACAGCTGGAGCTTTATATGGACGCGATGGATGTGACCGACGAGGATGTCTACTGCGATAAGACCCGGCTGAACCAGATCCTGCTGAACCTGCTGTCCAACGCCATCAAGTTTACCCCGGCGGGCGGCACGGTCTCGGTGCGGGTGCGCCAGCTTGCCGGGCAGGTGCGCGGCTGCGGGCAGTACGAGTTCCGCATCAAGGACAACGGCATCGGCATGAGCCCGGAATTTGCCAAAAAAATCTTTGAGCCGTTTGAGCGGGAGCGCACCTCCACGGTCAGCCGTATCCAAGGCACCGGCCTTGGCATGGCTATTACCAAAAACATCGTGGATATGATGGGCGGCAGCATCGAGGTGCAGACAGCGCAGGGCAAAGGCAGCGAGTTTATCATTCGTGTGCCGCTGCGGGTGCAGACAGAGCACCGCCCGGTGGAAAAGATCACCGAGCTGGAAGGCCTGAAGGCTCTGGTGGTGGACGACGATTTCAACACCTGCGACAGCGTGACAAAGATGCTGGTCAAGGTGGGAATGCGCGCGGAGTGGACCCTTTCCGGCAAGGAAGCGGTGCTGCGCGCGCGGCAGTCCATCGAGATGAGCGATGTCTACCACGCCTATATCATCGACTGGCGGCTGCCGGATATGAACGGCATCGAGGTCACCCGCCAGATACGCAGCCTGAACGACGATACCCCCATCATCATCCTGACGGCCTATGACTGGTCTGACATTGAGGTAGAGGCAAAGGCCGCCGGTGTGACCGCCTTCTGCTCCAAGCCCATGTTCTTGTCTGACCTGCGCGAGACTCTGATGAGCGCCCTCGGCCAGAAACTGACAGATGCGTCGCAGGAGCTTTTGCCGGAAAAGAACGCCGACTTTAAGGACAGACACATCCTGCTGGTAGAGGACAACGAGCTGAACCGCGAGATCGCGCAGGAGATCCTGCGCGAGTACGGCTTCCAGGTCGATACAGCGGAAAACGGTGAAGTGGCGGTGGAAAAGGTGAGCACCGCAGCGCCGGGCAGCTATGATCTGGTGCTGATGGATGTGCAGATGCCGGTGATGGATGGCTACACCGCCACCCGGAAGATCCGCGCACTGGATGACCCTGCCCGGGCAAAGCTCCCAATCCTTGCCATGACCGCCAACGCCTTCGACGAGGATCGCCGCAACGCATTGGAAAGCGGCATGAACGGCTTTTTGTCCAAGCCCATCGTGATCGGTGACCTTGTGCAGGAGCTGCGCAAGATCCTGTAAGCCAAACGCCTGTCAGACAAAAAATAAATAAAGCACCCGCAGCATTCGCTTCCAGAGGTCAAGAGCCTCTGCGAAGCCTGCTGCGGGTGCTTTTGCTTTTGTCGGCTGGCAGCCGTTATGATTTCAGTACATCTGCGAGGACCTGCAGCAGATGCGGAATATCCAGCGGCTTTGCAATGTGGCCGTCCATACCGGCCTTCAATGCATTCTGACGGTCTTCTTCAAAGGCATTTGCCGTCATTGCAAAGATGGGAATGTCTGCCTTTGCAGCATCCGGCAGGGCACGGATCTGCCGCGTTGCCTCGTAACCGTCCATCTTGGGCATCTGGATGTCCATTAAGATCAAATCGTACTGCCCGGGGGCCGCCTGCTTCATCTTCTGGACAGCGATCTCGCCATCCTCAGCAGTGTCTACCGCAAAGCCCGCTTCCTTCAGGATCTCCAGTGCGAGCTCGCGGTTCAAGGCATTGTCCTCCACCAGCAAAAGATTCTTTCCCCTGAGCTCGGCGGCAGCTGGCTGCGCTGGCTTACAGGCAGGCTCTGCACCGTACGGTTCCGCCAGCACTCTGCGCAGTTCGGAAAGGAACAGCGGCTTTTCGCAGAAGGCGGTCACTCCGGCAGCGCGGGCTTCCTCTTCAATATCCGTCCAATCGTAGGCCGTCAGAATGATGATAGGGCAGCTTTTCCCGATCACCTTGCGGATCTGCCGCACGACCTCGATGCCGTTCATATCGGGGATGAGCCAGTCGATGATGTAGACGCTGAATTCGTCGCCCTGCTCCATGGCGTATCGGGTGCGGATCACCGCTTCCCGGCCGGAGATCGTCCACTCCGGCCGCATCCCGATCTTGGACAGCATGGTGCTGACGCTCAGGCAGGTGTCGGTATCGTCGTCTGCTACCAATGCGCGCAGCCCTTCCAACTGCGGGAGCTGCTTGGGCTCCACCCTTTGTCCGCTGAGTGCGAAGCAGAGATCTACGATGAATTCGCTGCCCTTGCCCGGTTCACTTTCAATCGCAATGGTGCCGCCCATCATATCCACAATGTTCTTGGTGATGGACATGCCCAGGCCGGTACCCTGAATGCCGCTGACGGTGGAGCTTTCCTCCCGGCTGAACGCCTCAAAGATGTGCTTCTGGAACTCTTCGCTCATACCAATGCCATTGTCCTTGATGCGGAACTCATAGCAGCCACGGCCCTTGGGCGCACCGTTCTTCTGGGCAATGCGGATGCTGATCGTACCGCCTGTGGGAGTGAACTTGATGGCGTTGGACAAAATGTTCAGCAAGATCTGGTTCAGCCGCATCGGGTCGGTGATGATGTCCTCGTTCTCCACGTCCATGGTATCGATGAAAAGCGACAGCCGCTTTGCCGAAACATCGGGTTGGATGATGGAGCGCACATCGTGGACGAGGTCCGGCAGATGCACCGCTTTTTCTTCAATTTTTACTTTTCCGCTCTCGATGCGGCTCATATCCAGCACATCATTGATGAGGGAAAGCAGATGCTGGCTGGAGGTAGAGATCTTTTTCAGGTAGTCCAGCACCTGTTCCTTATTATCAATATGGGTCGCAGCCAGCGAGGTGAAGCCGATGATGGCGTTCATGGGGGTGCGAATATCGTGGCTCATATTGAACAGGAACTCCCGCTTGGCACGGTTTGCCGCACCCTCGTGCTGGAGTGCGATCTCCAGTTTGCGGTTCTGTTCCTCCAGCTGAGCCTGATACTTCTTCTCCTGCTCTTTCTTCTGCTGCTCCATCTCCTGCACGGAGCGTCTGCGCAGCACCCAAAGGACCATTACAAGCAGGATGTAACCGGCCAGCGCCATCAAAATCAGCGGAAACGATTCACGGAAGACGGATTTTTCATCCGTATACGCGTAGAGATCGAAAGACCTTCCGTGGCAGTACATTCCAAAATAGCAGCCGGAGCCGTTCCAATCGTGGGTATGGGTCAGCGTTTTGGCAGCCCCGGCTTTGCGGATCTCCCGCACCAGCGGACTGTCCGCAGCATCCTGCCCGATGAGCTCCGGGCGGTTAGAGGCGATGACCTGATTGTTCTGCACGATGAACAATGTGCCGCTGGTCTCAACCGAGTAGCCGTCCAGTACGCTCTGGATGGACAAGGCCGTTCCCTCTATAAATTCTGCCGGGGTATAGCGGTAGGCAAGCAGGATAGCCTCTTTGCTTTCTGCCCGGTGTGCCGCAACATCCACGGCAGACCCATCCTCCAGCAGGACACGCTTCAGGTAGGTCTTTTGCGGGTAAGAGAAAACGTCCAGAACCGTATCATTCTTGATCTGCTCTCCAAACCGGGCATAGCCGATGCCGTTCGTTGTGGATTCGCACAGGAGCGTACCGTCCGGAGACAGAACTGAAATACCTGTGAGCCAGAGCAGCTCTGCCTGCCTGTTCAGGCACTGCGGGTCGGAAAGGTCGAGCGCAGGGTCCTGTGCCAGCTGATGCACCGATACCGCCGTGCGGCGGAGCGTTTTGGCCACAACCGTATCGTTGTACTTTTCAAAGCTGGTGGACTGCGATTTGACAAAATCAAGAATCTGACAGAAACGAGCCTCCGTTGTGCGCAGCGCCCGCCAACCTGAGAAAAAAACGACGACGGCCATAAAAAGCACGCCGATGACCAGATAGATCCCCCATCTCCATGTATCCGGGGTGGTTCTGTTTTTACGTGCCAATGGTGTCCACCTCCAGATACTGCGAAGCATGTTCAAGATACTTGCCAAGGATCTGCTCCAGTGTGCCGTCTGTGCGCATCTGCGCAAGGGTGTCGGTCAACTGGCTGTCCAGACCGCGGGTGTCGTTCTTGGCAAAGGCGGCGCCCAGCCCGGTGACCAGCAGCGGTTCCTCCAAAATGCGGAACTCCACGGAATTGTCCTTCATGTATTGCAGAATGCCTGTCTCGTGGGCGGCGATGGCATCCACATAGCCGCAGGACAGCAGCGCGTACTGCACGCTGCGGTTTTCGATGCTGAGCACCTCCACCGTCTGCGGGATGCGCGGGTCGGAGCCGCTGAGAAAGATTTCCTCCGGCTTGCCGGTGCTCTGCACGGCGACGGTCTTGTCGGCAAGGTCGCTGAGGGATCGGATGCTGCTGTCGGCATCCACCGCAGCCACCTGACGGCTCACCATGTAAGGCCCCGCCCAGCGGTACATTTCTTCGCGTCCCTGCATGGAAAAGCAGCCCCAGATGCAGTCGATGGCGCCGCTTTCCACAAGATTTGTTTTCTGCTCCCAGTCGATCGTTTCAAACCGGGCAGCATACCCCATGCGGCGGAACGCTTCGGTGGCGATCTCCACGTCGATCCCGGCGGGAACGCCGTCATTGTTCAGATAAATATAGGGTGGATAGGTATCGCTTCCCACAATGATCTGCGGAAGACCGCTGTCCTTCGCGTTCGTTCCGCCGCAGGAAGTCAGACTGCCGACGGCAGCAGATGCCGCCAGCAGCGTGCAGCCGCGCAGAAATGCACGGCGTGAGATTCTGTGTTTCATTTGGGCGTTTTGTTCTCCTGTTTTATTGCATCCATTGCTCAGTTGTGCTGCTGTAATTCTTCTTTCAGGTCAGCCTGAATATCCGTCAGGCACTGCAGCAGCAGCGGGTTGAACGCTCCGCACTCGCTGTTCAGGATCATCTGCACGGCTTTTTCGTGGGAGAAGGCTTTTTTGTAGCAGCGTTCGCTGGTCAGTGCATCGTACACATCAGCCAGCGAAACCAGTTGTGCGCTGATGGGGATCTCATCGCCCTTCAGCCCATCCGGGTAGCCGCGCCCATCCCAGCGTTCGTGGTGCCAGCGGGCGATCTCGTAGGCCGTTTGCAGCAGCGGCTGCTCTGCAAAATTATCCAGATCATGCAGCATCTTGGCTCCCAGCATACTGTGGGTCTTCATGACCTCGAATTCCTCCGGGGTCAGCCTGCCGGGCTTATTAAGGACCTTTTCGTCAATGCCGATTTTTCCGATGTCGTGCAGGGCAGAAGCCAGCGGAATCATATCCTGCTGTTCCGCAGTGATAGAGTATTTGCTGCTGATCTCCAACAGACGGTGGAGCAGCAGCTCGGTGATGATACGGATGTGCCGCACATGGGCGCCGCTTTCGCCGTTGCGGAATTCTACGATATGACTCAGTACACCCACCAGCATATCCGTATTATTTTCACGGGCGCGGATCTGCTCAGAGACCATCTGCACCAGCCGCCGCTGCTTGGCGTACAGCTTGATGGTGTTGGTTACACGGCGGTACACGATACGAGCATCGAAGGGGCGATTGACATAATCACTTGCGCCCAGCTCATAGGAACGCCGGATCGTCGCATCGGAGTCCTCGCTGGAGATCATAATGACCGGGATATCCTCGATGGTGTGGTTGGCATTCATGGCTTTCAGCACTTCAAAGCCATCCATAACGGGCATATTGATGTCCAGCAGCACCAGTGCAATGTTTCCGGCTTCTGCCTGCAATTTTTCCATGCATTCCCGTCCGTTTTCTGCTTCCAGAATGTGGTAACTATCCCCCAGGATCTCTGTCAGCATCATGCGGTTCATTTCAGAGTCATCCACAAGAAGAATCTGCGGCTTCTCCTCCACCAGTTCTTCCTGCGCGGTCAGCGCGTTTTCGGGGAGTTCCACCGTGACGGCATTCTTGCGGCACTTTGCCTGATACATCAGCCAATCCGCCCGGCGAACGATGTTTTCCATAGGGTCGGCGAGGGACTGTATCGTTCCGCCAATGCTCAGCGAGATACGGAAATGCGAATAGCCGGGTACAGATGCCATCTGCGCGGCGGTGCGGATCTGTTCCAGTTTGGTCTGCAAAAAGTCTCCCGGAATGCAGGATAACACCAGCAGAAATTCGTCTCCGCCATAGCGGATGAGCAGGTCCGACGCCCGGATGCAGGACTGGATGGTGTTTGCCACCGTTTTCAGTGCCATATCTCCGGCGTAATGCCCATAGGTATCGTTGCAGATCTTGAAATCGTCCACATCTATCAGCGCGATCCCTGCGGGGCCGATGGATTTACGGACAACTTCTTCGTAATAGCGGCGGTTGTAAATTCCTGTCAGCGGATCTCGATAGAGTTTTTCTTTGAATGCCTGCTCCTGTGCAGTACGCTGCTCGGTGGTTTCGTCCATCGGTGCTTTCTGATTTTCGTTCAATCGCTTCAGCGTTTGCTCCGCTGCGGCAAGAGCAGCTTCCTGTCGATGAAGCTTTTTCAACAGCTGCTGCTCACGCGCTTTGTAATATTTCTCAATCTCGGAAAGTGTATTCACGTTCTGACCTTCTTCTACATTATTTACATCATTTGTGTGTTTCATCTGCGGAAACGCGCTTTTCCGCTATTTTTTAATGGGGGGGGGGTAACGCGGAAGCGTTTTACGGTCTGTTCTAGCGCTGCAATGTCCACGGGTTTGGAGAGATGTACATCCATCCCAGCTTCCTTGCTCTTCTGCATATCTTCCAAAAAGGCGTTGGCAGTCATGGCAAGGATGGGGATGATCCTGCCCAGTGGATTTTCGCCATTGCGAATGCGGCGGGTGGCCTCCAGGCCGTCCATCACCGGCATCTGAATGTCCATCAAAATCATGTCGTACTCGCCGGGCTTGACGCTGGCAAAGGCATCCACGATCTCCTGACCGTTGGGGTAAATTTTGCAGTGTGCGCCCTTGGATTCCAGCAGCATTTCCAGAATTTCGGCGTTGATGGCGTTATCCTCGGCGCAGAGGAACTTCATGCCGGACAGAGGAGAAGCGGTCTCTTCTTCCTCCGGGAGCACCTGTGCCTCTTGCACCGTATCTGCTTCGGCATCAATGGGAAATTCCAGCACGACCTCAAAGCGGGTGCCCTTGCCGGGGGTGCTCTCCACGTGGATGGTGCCGCCCATCAGGTCTACGATGCTCTTGGTGATGGCCATGCCAAGGCCGGTGCCCTGCACCTTATTGGTGCCGGATTTTTCCTCACGGGTAAAGGGGTCAAAAAGGGTCTTTTGGAACTCCTCGCTCATGCCGATGCCGTCATCCTGCACCACAAAGCGGTACCGGGCGAAGTGCTCGTTCCGGGGCAGCTCTTCCACCTCCAACCGGATATGCCCGCCCTTGGGCGTATATTTGACCGCGTTGGAGAGGATGTTCATCAGCACCTGATTCAGGCGGTTGGGGTCTGCCAGTACGTTTTCGTGCTGCAGATGGGTGTTTACCGTAAAGGTCTGGCGGCGCTGGCCTGCCTGCTGACGGATGATGCTGTCCAGCTGGCTGACCTGCTGGGGCAGGTTCATTTTTTCCACATTCAGGGTGGTCTTGCCGCTCTCGATGCGGCTCATATCCAGAATATTGTTGATGATGCCCAGCAGCAGCTGACCGGAAGTTTCCAGCTTGCCCAGATGTTCGGCCAGCTTTTCCGGCTGGTGCAGCTCGTTTTTCATCAGGGTGGTAATGCCGATGATGGCGTTCATGGGGGTACGGATGTCGTGGCTCATGTTGGAAAGGAAGTCCGTCTTGGCCTTGCTGGCGCGCTCTGCGGATTGCAAAGCCTCTGCTGCAACGACCTGCGCCTGCCGCAGCTCATCATTTACCTGCGTCAGATGGATGTTGTATTGTTCCAGACGGAGGTTCGCTTCTTTTTCAGTCCGCAGCTCCTGCTGCTGCTTTTGCCGCAGGAGAAACCAGCCAACGAAAACTGTTATGACCGAGAACATCATCGCAATGACGATGATGATGACCATGACGATGTTGACCAGCTTCTGCGTATTCACGGCCACATATTCTGCCGGAACAAGGAACGCCAGTGTCCACTGGGCGTTTTCCATCTGCTTCAGGGCGTAGAAATACTCAGTCCCATCCAGCACGGCGTTGGAATAGCAGGAGCCTGTGCGGGTAAGCCGCTCCTTTGCCCCCGCAAAGGAAGAGCCGTGCAGATAGGACATCCGGGAGAGGACGGTGTATACGTTGTGTCCCTTCAGCAGCTCGGTGTCATTGGCGTTGAACAGCTTAAAGCCGTTGTTGTCCAGCACATAGACACTGTTGCTGTTTTCGTAGGCGTCACAGCGGAAATAATCGTTCAGCTGGGTCATGCTCTGGGAGATGCCAAAGTAGCGCAGGGTGATCTCTTTTTCTCCGCTTTGCAGTGTGATGGGGGTGGAGAGCTGTTCCAGAAACACCATCCAGGAGTCGTCCTTGGTCAGCGAGTTGGAAATATAGCTGACCCGCTCCGGTGCGCTTTCCAGATAGTTCATTCCCCGCAGCAGCCCCATGCGGCCATACTCGGTATAATAATATCCGGCAGTATCCACGGCAATCAATTCGACCTGTTTTTCATGGTAATTGGAAAGCTCGGGCAGCTTTTTCAGATAGCGGTAGAGATCGGTATCGGTCTTTAGCGGGGTGTAGTACAAATAATTGCACTGCACATCCACCTCGTCCCAGTGGGTGTCGATGACATCCTCCAGATTGCGGAACATCTGGTGGGTGACCTCTTCCATCTGGCTCAGCCGCTCATGGTAGACAAGGTTCTGGATGTAGGTCTGGCTCATGACAAAAAGGGTCAGGAGCGACACGATGATGACAAAGCCGAAGCCACCAAACAGCTTTTTATAGATTTTGTTGTTCACATCCAGTATCTCCTGTCCGTTTTGTTTAAGGTGTACCCTAGCTCCATGCGGTATCTGCCCGGCTGATGGTGGTGTATGCGCCAAAGAAGGCTTTTGCGGCATCCATGCCCACCACACCGCTGTCTGTGACCGTGGTCTCCGCAGCCAACTGGTCGCTCACACCGCAGATTGCAACCTGATAGGTCTTGCCCGCCTCCGGCTGCACCGGGCTTACCAGCACATAGGGGTAGCCCTTGCCGTTGCCGTAGGCATCGTAACCAGAAGCAAGCAGGTCGCTGATCTGCTGCCCGGTCAGGGAAACGGTCTGGATGGTGCGGTTCCAGCCGGTGGGCAGAATGACCGAAAGGTCGTAATCCGTAATATCCTTGGCGTACAGTTTGGCCGCTACGCCGTGGTGGTTCTGATCGGTGGGGTTGCCGGGGATCCATGTGCTCAGCGAGACCAGCGCAAGGTCGCTGCCGGTAGCCTGTGCAAAGCAGCGACCCACCAGCATGGCGCAGTCCTCCTGCGAAAGCTCCTCCGTAACGGTAGTGATAACATCCGGGGTGTTGTGCACCACGCTATCCTGATCCTCGTCCATCTGACGGATCACATCCTCCATGGTAGCATCGCCCTTGATAAAGTCCAGCATTTTAAGGCCGGTGGTCACGATGGTGTTTTCCCAGCCGGAATAGATAAAGGGCGCGGTGTTGCCTGCGTTCAGGGCATCGGCGATGTCGGCATAGTAGGTGCCGTCCGCTTTTGCGTCCTTGAAGGGCAGCAGGCTGCTTTTCAGCACCGTTGCGGGCTGCAGAGCGCTGGTGCCTGCAACGGTGGAAAGCACACGCATCACCTTGAGCGCATCTTCCAGCTTCTGGGGATCCTGCTCCAGCTTTTTATTCAGACCGTAGAAGCGGTTCACATTCAGCACAAAAACATTCTGGGTGCCGTCCTCGGAAAGATACGGCATCAGGCCGAATTTATCGGCATTGCCGTCTGCCTCCACAATGCCGTTGGTGTTTCCAATCAAAAACAGGGTGTTCCCCTCAGCCATCCTCTGCCGGGTCACATTGTCGTCAAGAGCGTCGCCGGTGTCGTTCAGCATCCCGATGTCCTTCCACTTCTGGACATAGGCCATGGCCTGCATCATGCCGGGGGTATTGCTGACATTCGCCTTACCGGACAGATAATCCCGCTGCCACAGCCTGCCGTCCAGTGTGCCGAGGAAATCGGCGTCTGCAATGTTGCACAGATACTGGAAACCGTAGCCCGGATACTGGATCTGCGGCAGACAGAGATTGACCCCGGCTTCCTTTGCCTTTGCAGCCAGTTCTTCCAGCTCAGCGAAAGAATTGGGCAGCTCCCAGCCGTATTTCTTCAGCAGGGTCTTGTTGTAGGTGATGCCGTAGCAGTTGTAGGTCGAGGGCAGCAGGTAGATGGCACCGTTGTCGAACACGTCTTGCAGACGGGACTCCACATAGTTATCCGTAAAATCGTAGCCGGAAAGGTCCAGCAGTTTGTTGGAGACCAGATCGATCCGGGGGTCGTAGTGGGTCAAGGTGCAGACGTCCGGCAGGTCGCCCGCCGCAAACATATTCTGCAGACAGGTGGTGGTGTTATCGCCGCTGTAGGGCACGACCTCGATGTTCACTTCCGGGTAAACGCTGTGTACCTGCTCAATAAAGGCTTCTATCTCCTTATAAGGTGCCATAAAGGTGATGGCTTCGTGAGCAGCGTCTTTTTTAGCTGTTTCGGTCTTAGTGCCGCCGCAGGCGGTCAGTGCTGCCGTTGCCGCAGTAATACCGCAGACCTGCAAAAACGAGCGGCGGGAGATCTTTTTCATCATATAAATATACTTTCTCACATTTTCGGAAAGCAATACTACGCAGGTGCAGTAGCGAAGTGCTGCCTTAGCTATTCTTACACATCCCACAGGAACTCCGACGCTTGCGGCCTGTCCGCACGGGGCTTTGCGCCGAGTTTCCATAAAATGACAATATAATTGTACCATTGCGGCAAAGGCGTTTCAAGTTGATTTTGAACGTCTTGCAATATTTTGCATGAAAAATATGGAAAGTTCTGAATTTCGCTGACTGGAAATAGACTGAAGTGACACATATCACGACCAGATGGACCGAAAAGGGGGATTCGATGAAAAAAACTCCTTTTATTCTGCACGAAAAATTTCGTTCAGACAACAACGAACAGCGCAAAGAACGGTTTCAAAAGGAATTTGAGCGATACATCATCGATGGATTACTCAATGCTGTTCCTTCAAGATCCTGTGCCTGATGTGGCATCCCTGAATTTGAAGGAGGGATGCGTTATGCTGCGCATGGATGCTCGTGTACAAAAAGAAGGGGGCAGATCATGAAAGCAGCCATTTATTGCCGCCTGAGCAAAGAAGATGAAGATAAAATTGGTGAATCGGAGAGCATTCAGAATCAAAAGTCGATGCTGCTCCAGTACGCCCTGGAGAAAGGATTTGATATTTACCAGATCTATTCGGATGAGGACTATTCCGGCATCGACCGGAACCGTCCGGCATTCAATTCGATGATACAAGCCGCAAGCGAACATCAGTTTGATGTGGTACTGGCCAAAACGCAATCCCGTTTCACCCGTGACATGGAACTCGTGGAAAAATATCTGCACGGAAAGTTCATGGAGTGGGGCATCCGCTTCATTGCGGTGGTAGACCATGTGGATACCAACGATACCGCGAACAAAAAATCCCGCCAGATCAACGGCCTGATCAACGAGTGGTATCTGGAAGATCTGTCCACCAATGTCCGCTCGGTGCTTGACCACAAGCGGAAAGAGGGGCTGTTCATCGGCTCTTTTGCACGGTATGGATACTGCAAAGACCCAAATGCAAAAGGAAAACTCATCATCGACCCGGAAGCAGCCGAAGTGGTAAGGCGGATCTTTTCCATGGCTCTTAACGGGATCGGCGCACACAAGATCGCACGCATCCTGAATGACGAAAAAATTCCAAGCCCAACAGCCTATAAGCAGCTGCATGGCATCCATTACCGCAGTGCATTAAAGAATACAAATGCGGCTCTTTGGAGCAGTCCCACCGTATATCAAATATTACATGATCAGCTTTATATCGGAAATATGGTGCAGGGAAAGCATAAAAAGATAAGTTACAAGTCTGAAAAGACGATTTGGCTTCCAAAATCGCAGTGGATCGTTGTAGAAAATACGCATGAAGCTATTATTGAGCGAGAAATGTTTGAAACGGTCCAGAGGATGATGCAGGAGCGCACCCGGAGCGGCGAGAAGGGAACGATCCATCCGCTGGCAAAAAAAGTGGTTTGTGGATGCTGTGGCAGCTGCATGGAGCAAACGGGCCGTCAGCCGAGAGCGGATGGAACACAAAGACGCTATGTTCGCTGCCGGATGCACCAGCGCGCACCGGAAGTGTGCGGCAACAGGACCTGTACCGATATGGACGCGTTGGAGAATGCTGTACTGGAACGTATCCGGGCGTATGCGGCAGACTATTTTGACCCTGAAAAAGTTACCCTTCCAGAACAGGATGACCCCATCCGGCAGCGAGAGCAGGCCAGGCGTGACGAGCTGAAACGGTTGAAGAGCGAAGCAGCCCGGCGGCGCAAGGCCATGCAGGAGCTTTATCTGGATAAGGTGTCAGGTTTAATTGATGCCGTTCAGTTTTCTGAAATGAACCAGACCTTTCTGGAAGAAGTGAAAAAGGCAGAGACCCGGATCGATACATTGGAAACGGAACTGGAACAACAGCAGGAAGAAACCGGTGGAGTCCAGACACAGATGCAGCGTGTCCGTGAACTGGCACAGGTTTCGTACCTGACCCGCGAACTTGCTGTACTGTTGGTCCATCGTGTTATTGTCAGCCCAAAAGATACGCTTACCGGAGAACAAAAAATAACGATCGAATGGAATTTCTGAGTCGGCAGACAGCTCGACTGCCCCGCTGGGCTATTTTCGTCAGCCCAGGTCGGATACACCTCACTGGACGCCACGTTGGCGATATAGCTGCGGAACGAGACGGTGACGTTCCGGGCCGAGGCGGCGGGCCTGCCGAGATGGACGGTGATATTTTTCGGGATGATGACCCGGTCCAGCACCCGCGGCACACAGGCGAGGGACGGGGTCGGGCCGCTGCCGCCGTCGCCGGTGAAGAGGCTGTGGGGTGGGATGACGATGGGGGTGTTGGGCGTGTCCCGCATCTCCTCGGTGTCGGGTATCATCTCGGGCTGGGCCAGCGTCACCTGCCCGGGAAAGACCTGCACGCCCTGGATGCGGACGGTGCGGTAGCCGGTCTTGGAGGCCACGAGGTCACAGACCGCGTAGGGGGGCTGCGTGGTGTTGTCCTCGTCCAGCGAGAGAGCACAGGCGGGGGTGGTAAGGGTGACGTCGTCGGCGTTGCCTTCGGCGTCGGTCAGGCGGGTGGCGGTGAAGCCGTCGCCGCTGACGGTGACGGTCACACCCTCGACAGGGCTGGACTGACGGGCCGCAAAGGCCTGAATGCGGAGAGTTCCGGTGTTCTTCATGGAGATACGCTCCTTTGCTGGTAAAAGTATGCTTTTGCCCCAGCGTATTCCGTCCGGCGCCCGGGCGTGCATGACAATGCCCGGTGCAAACAAAAAAAGCCGCCCGTAGGCGGCAGGAAATTACAGAAATCAAATTTTCTCTAAAGGCTTCCCCCGGTTGGGGGGAAGCTGTCACCGCAGGTGACTGATGAGGGCGCAAACGAGCAGCAGCTTACGGGAAATTGCCCCTCATCCGGCTGCTCTGGGACGAACTCTAAAAGTTGATTTCCGTGGCAGGGGAGAATAGCTTATTTGGCGTTGTCCTTGGCAAGGGCAGCGTCAATATTTTTTTGCAGGGCGGCAAGGTTTTCTTCCTTGTCGATGCCGCCCAGCAGGGGCTGGCCCACAACGTTGCCGTCCCGGTCAAAAACGTAGGTGGTGGGGAAGGCCATGATGTTCAGCGCAAACTTGCCGGCGTCGCTGCCGGAGGCAAAGTAGATGTTGCGGTAGCTTGCGCCCGTTGCAGCCAGCAGTTTTTTGGCGGCATCAATGCCCTGCTGGTTGCCGTCTAGCGTCTCGGTGTTGATGCCGACAACCTCGCCGCCCTGTGCCTTGACCTTCTCGTTCAAGGCGTTCAGGTCGTCCAGTTCCTCTACGCAGGGCTTGCAGCCGTTGAACCAGAAGTTCACCACCGTAAAGGCGTTGCCCGCAAACAGACTGTTGTCCACCGGGTTGCCCTCTAAATCGCTGCCCTCAAACTGGGGGAAGGCAGTGCCCTGTGCGGCAGCGCCGGAAGCGGCCGCGTCCGCGAGGGCAAGGGTGGCAATCTGCTCCTCGATGGCACGGATTTTTTCTGCATCGGCGGTCAGGGTCTTGTACTCCTCATCCGAGAATTGGTCCTTTGTCTTTTCCACGGAGCTGCGCAGAAAATCGCCGTAGTTCGTGCTGAGGGTGGTCTCAGTCATGTTTTTGTCCATGGAAGCGAACACCTTCTCCCACAGGGCATCGTTTGCGGAAAGGATCTCGTTTTCCTCGGCCAGCAGCTGCTCCTCGGTCTTGGTTTCCGCTGCCGCAGAGGAAGCGGCAGAAGAAGAGGATGCAGAAGATGCAGAGGACGCGCCCTGCCCGCAGGCGGCAAGGCTGAAAGCCAGCGTAAGGCTGAGCAAAAGTGCGGTTACACGGCTGAATTTCATGGTTTTACTCCTTTGTTGTTTCGGTGTTTGATTGGTCTCCCAGCCCGAACTTGTACTGGATGGCGTCCGTGGGGCAGGCTTTCATACACATCCCACAGCGGATACATTCGGCGTGGTTGGGGGTCTTGGTAATGTCTACGTCCATCTTACAGGCCCTTGCGCAGGCGCCGCAGGAGACGCATTTGTGGGTGTCTACACGCATCTGGAACAGCGAGACCTTGTTCAGCAGCGCATAAAACGCGCCCAGCGGGCACAGCCACTTGCAGAAGGGGCGGTAGAACACCACGCTGCCCATAATGACTGCCAGCAGAATGCAGGCTTTCCATGTGAACAGCTTGCCCAGCGCGGCGCGGATGCCAGCATTGGTCAGGGAGAGGGGAAGGGCGCCTTCCAGCACGCCCTGTGGGCAGAGATATTTGCAGAAGAAGGGGTCGCCCATGCCCAGCTCGTTGACCGCCAGCAATGGCAGCAGCACCACCATGACCAGCAGCACCGCATACTTTAAATAGCGCAGCGGCTTTAGCTTTTTGGTGGAAAGCTTGGGAGAGGGAATCTTGTGCAAAAGCTCCTGAAACCACCCGAACGGGCAGAGGAAACCGCAGATGAACCGTCCCAGCAGCACCCCGAAAAGGATGAGAATGCCGGTGATGTAGTAGGAAAAGCGGAATTTGGAAGAGCCCACTACCGCCTGAAACGCCCCCACCGGGCAGGCACCGGCAGCGCCCGGGCAGGAATAGCAGTTCAGCCCCGGGACGCAGACGTATTTTCCATTGCCCTGATACAGCGTTCCTTTAGCAAAGTTGGGCAGGTGGATGTTGGTTAAAAGGGTCGCTCCGGCCTGTATAAAGCCCCGGAACCGGGCAAGGGGATTTAATTTTTTCTTATCCAATGCCCACACACTCCATACACAGCCGGATGGCTTTTGAAAATACGGTGTCTGCCTCGCCCCGCCATACGCCGAACAGCAGCATCAGTACCCCGGCAGCAAGCAAAAGCAGCTGCGCCTGTTTTTTTGTCATGAACATCATAGCCTCCTGCTGTTTGATGGCACCAGTATACACTATCCGGGATAAAATTTCTGCGAAGAAAATCTTAACACGAATCTTAACACCGTCTGCTATAATCTGTTATAATGAAGAAAAACGCAAGAAATGGATTTTTTACGGGAAGGGTGGAAAACAAAATGCGCCTTTTGGTGGTAGAGGACGAGCACTCCCTGCGGGAGGACATTGCCCGGAAGCTGCGGCTGTCCGGGTACGAGGTGGACGCCTGTGCAGACGGCGAAGCCGCATTGGAAGCGCTGACGGCAGAGCGGTACGACCTTGTGCTGCTGGACCTCAATCTGCCCAAGGTGGACGGGATGCAGGTGTTGCGCAGCTTACGGCAGCACGACCTTGAGACCTGTGTGCTGATCTTATCAGCGCGCAGTGAAATTTCAGATAAGGTGGAGGGGCTGGATGCCGGGGCGAACGATTATCTTTCCAAGCCATTCCACCTTGCAGAATTGGAAGCCCGGGTGCGCAGCCTGACCCGGCGCAAGTTCATCCAGCAGGACGTCTGCCTGTGCTGCGGGCGGCTCAGCTTCAACACCCGCAGCCGCGTTGCCACGGTGGATGGTCAGACCCTTGCCCTGACGCGGAAGGAGAGCGGCGTACTGGAATATCTGCTGCTGCATCAGGGACGCCCGGTCAGTCAGGAAGAGCTGATTGAGCACGTCTGGGACGGAAGCGTGGACAGCTTCAGCAACTCCATCCGGGTACATATCTCTGCCCTGCGCAAAAAGCTGCGGGCGGTGCTGGGCTACGACCCCATCCGCAACCGCATCGGGGAAGGCTACGAGATCGGAGGAGAGGTACAATGAAACGGTTGTCCCTGCAATGGCGCATCACCCTGCTGACGGCGCTGCTCATCGCCTGTGCCTGCGTGTGCATGAACCTGCTTTTATACCGCACCGGTGCAACCGGCATGGATGCCCTCAACGGCTTTATGATGCAGTATCAGCCCGGCAGTGAGGATTCCTTGACCATCGAGATCCCGCAGGAGGAAATGTCCAGCCTGCTGGCGCATTTTTCACAGGAAGTCTACGATGCAAAGGTGGTTTTTGGCCGCAAGGGCTGGTGCATTACTGCTGTGGTCACCATCCTCAGCGCGGCCATCGCTTATTTTGTCAGCGGCAGAGCTCTGAAACCGTTGCAGCAGCTTGCGCGGCAGGCGCAGCGGGTCGATCAGGACAGCATTGCTACCGTCCGTCTGGACGAAGATACCGTGCAGGAATTCGGGCAGTTGAGCCGGTCGGTAAACCGGATGCTGGATGGCCTGGCACAGTCCTTTGAATTACAACGGCAGTTTGCGGGCAACGCAGCCCACGAGCTGCGCACCCCGCTGGCTATTTTGCAGACGAAGCTGGAACTGTTTGCAGAGGAGCACCCAGCCATGGATGCCGAGACTGCCGGGCTGGTCAGCTCTCTGCGGGAGCAACTGGATCGCCTGACCGCCCTTGTGCGCACTTTATTAGAGATGAGCAATCTGCAATCGATCTCCCGTACTGACCAGATCGCCCTTGCACCGCTGGTGGAGGAAATTTTGACCGACCTGACCCCCCTTGCCCAGAAAAACAATATCTCCTTGCAGCAGGACTGCGCGGAACTGGGCATGGTGGGCAGTGATGCGCTGATCTACCGACTGGTGTTCAATCTGGTGGAAAACGGTATCAAGTATAACCGCCTCGACGGTGCGGTGCGCGTCACTCTGCGGCGGGAAAAGCAAACTGCCGTGCTGCGCGTTGCGGATACCGGCCCGGGCATCCCCGCAGACTGCCGGGAGAGCATCTTCCAGCCCTTTTTCCGGGTGGATAAGTCCCGCAGCCGGGAGATGGGCGGCGTGGGGCTTGGCCTTGCCCTTGTGCGGGAGATCGCCGTACTGCACGGCGGCAGTGTGACTGTGGAGAGCAGCAGCGAAAACGGCACTACCTTTGTCGTCACCCTGCCGCTGGCACAGCCCTGTTGAAGCAAGCAGAGCATGGAAATCGTGCTTCCGAATAAAGGCTTCCCCCGGTCGGGGGAAATCTGTCCCCAAGGGGTGAAGGCTTTTGCCCAGTGACGATTTGTGCAAGCATGGGAAGGGGGCTTTATTTTTGGCACACGGGGGAGTATACTGGAAACAGCAGGCCCCGGAAAATAAGAAGGACAAAGGAGATACTGAAAATGCAGGCGACCATTCAAAACGAATTTCTGAGCCTTACGGTGGACACTCACGGTGCCGAGGCCGTCAGCCTGAAGAACGCGGCGGGGGAGGAGCTGCTCTGGCAGGCCGACCCGGCAGTCTGGAAGCGCCACGCGCCCATCCTCTTCCCGTGGACTGGCAAGCTTAAGGACGGCAGCTTCACCCATGGCGGCAAGACCTACAAGGGCGGCCAGCACGGTTTTGCCCGGGACGTGGAGCACACCCTGCTGAAAGCGGAGGGCGACACCATCCAGCTCGAGCTGCGTCCGGATGAGGCCATGAAGGCGGAGAAGTTCCCCTTCGACTTCGTGCTCACCAGCACCTTCCGGCTGGACGGAAAGACCCTTCACCACACCCTCACCGTCTCGAACCCCGGCGCCGAAGAGCTGCGGTTCGGCATCGGCTACCACCCGGCCTTTCAGGTGCCGTTCGATGACAGCCACACCGTCGAGGACTACGAGTTCCGCTTTGACCAGCCTGAGAGCCCGGTCATCCTCGACGCCAGCGGGGGCGGCCTGCTGACGGGCAAATGCTACTACCAGTGGAAGAACCAGCAGGCCATCCAGCTGACCAACGACCTCTTCGACAACGACAGCTTCTGCAT
Organism: Faecalibacterium longum; assembly: GCF_040094125.1. Classification (NCBI taxonomy): domain Bacteria; kingdom Bacillati; phylum Bacillota; class Clostridia; order Eubacteriales; family Oscillospiraceae; genus Faecalibacterium; species Faecalibacterium longum. The sequence continues at coordinate 177,386 of NZ_JBBNIH010000170.1, read as the reverse complement.
GGCAGGCCTGCGCACCAGGACGCTGGGTATCTACGAGAAGGACACGGGCCGCAGCATCGTCTGCGATGTGGCCGGCTTCCCCTACACCCTCATCTGGTCGGCCCTGTCCAAGCCGGTGCGCTTCGTCTGCATCGAGCCGTGGAACTCGCTGCCCGCCTCGGTGGACGATCCGCAGGAGTGGGAGCAGCGTGCCGCTGCGGCCTGCCTCGCCCCCGGTGAGGAGTGGAGCACGACCCTCAGCACGACCTTCAACCGCTAAACTGCAAGCAAAAAGGGAGGCGCCCCGGCGGGGTGCCTCCCTCTTTTTGTGCGATAAAATTTACAGAGCCTTGATGGCGGTCTTGATGCGCTCGGCAGCCACCCTGGTCTTTTCGGCGTCACCGAAAGCGGTCAGGCGGAAGTAGCCCTCGCCGCACTCGCCGAAGCCCACGCCCGGGGTGCCGACGACGCCGCAGTTCTCCAGCAGCCAGTCGAAGAACTCCCAGCTCTTCATGCTACCGGGGCAGCGCAGCCAGATGTAGGGGCTGTTCTTGCCGCCGCAGTACCACACGCCGCACTCGTCCAGAGCGTCGGCGATGACCTTGGCGTTCTTGCGGTAGTAGTCGAGGTTGTGCTGGATCTCAGCCATGCCGCTCTCAGTAAAGACGGCGGCAGCGCCGCGCTGCACGACATAAGGCACACCGTTGAACTTGGTGGTCTGGCGGCGCAGCCAGAGCTTGTTGATGTTCATGCCGTCACGTTCCAGATCTTTCGGCACGACGGTGTAGCCGCAGCGGGTGCCGGTGAAGCCTGCGATCTTGGAGAAGGAGCAGATCTCGATGGCGCACTCGCGGGCGCCATCAATCTCGAAGATGCTGCGGGCCAGCTCGCCGTCGGAGATGAAGCACTCGTAAGCGGCGTCGTAGAGGATGATGGCGTTGTTCTTTCTGGCGTACTCCACCCATGCCTTGAGCTGGTCGCGGGTGTAGGCAGCGCCGGTGGGGTTGTTGGGGCTGCAGATGTAGATGATGTCAGCCTTCACGCTGTCGTCGGGCATCCCGAGGAAACCGTTCTCCTGACTGGTGCGGCCATAGATGATCTTGCGGCCATCGGTGACATTGTCGTCCACATAGGTGGGGTAGACGGGGTCCGGAACGAGGACGGTGTTGTCCACGTCGAACAGGCCCAGCACATTGGCAAGGTCGCTCTTTGCACCGTCGGAGATGAAGATCTCGTCCTCGTCCAGCTTGGTGCCGCGGCCTGCGTAGTAGCCCTGAATGGCCTGCTTGAGGAAGGGGTAGCCCTGCTCGGGGCCGTAGCCGTGGAAGCCTTCCTTGGTACCCATCTCGGTGACGGCGTCATGCATGGCGTCCACGACGCACTTGGCCAGCGGCTGGGTCACATCGCCGATGCCCAGACGGATGATCTCCTTCTCAGGGTGTGCCTCCTGATAGGCGGCGACCTTGTGGGCAATGTCCACAAAGAGGTAGCTGGCCTTCAGCTCATTGTAATGTTTGTTCATTTTCATGATACTTTCCCTCAATTCTTTCTTTATAAGTGGCTTGCCCTCTCAGGCCGCTCCGCGTCCGGCTCCCTCAGAGGGAAAGCCAAAAACATAACGGAGAGGGCAGGGATGCTTAAACTTCAGTGACGCCTTCGCATACGGTGACCGCGCTGCCGGTCATCAGCAGTTTTTTGCCCGGCAGCACCCGGATGATGAGCTCACCGCCGCGCAGCTGGACGTGGACGTCCTCCCCGGCGGGGCAGACGCCCAGCTCGGTCAGCGCCGCCACGGTGGCACAGGTGCCGGTGCCGCAGGCCCAGGTCTCGCCGCTGCCCCGCTCCCACACCCGCATTTTCAGGTGGGTGGAGTCCACCACCTGCACGAACTCGGTGTTGACCCGCTCCGGGAAGTTCGGGTGCTTCTCGAACGCCGGGCCGATGTCCTCGAGCTTCAGGCTGTCCACATCGTCCACGACGGTGACGCAGTGGGGGTTGCCCACGCTGATGCAGGTGACGCGCCAGGTCCTGTCCTCCACGGTGAGGGGGCAGTCCACCAGCGGGCCTTCGCCCATATTCACGGCGGGCAGAGCCGCCGCCATGGCGGAGTATCCGCCCATCTCCACCTGCCAGAGCTGGCGGCCCTTGCGGGTGATGGTCTTGGTGCCGCTGTTGGTGTCCACGACGAGCGTCTCTTTGGCGACGCCGTGGGTGTAGAGCCACTCGGCCACGCAGCGTACGCCGTTGCCGCACATCTGGGCCTCGCTGCCGTCGGCGTTGAAGATGCGCATCCGTCCGTCTGCGCCGGCCGTCACCGGGGCGCAGATGCAGATGATGCCGTCCGCGCCGATGGAAAAGTGGCGGCGGGAGAGGTCCTGCGAAAGGGCTGCGATGTTCTCCGGCACACCGCTTTCGCGGCAGTCGAGATAGATATAATCGTTGGCGCAGCCCTGCATTTTGGTAAATGAAAGCTTCATGTTGAAAACTCCTTTGGGGCTGCTGGTCAGTCCCCATAAACTTGCCACTCTATAATGATAAGAAAATAGCCCCCGTCTGTCAAGCAGAAAAGGGCTGGCAGAGAGATTTTGAGCGGAATTTTTGCCCGGAAAACCATGCCGGATGCAAAACGGGGCTTGACAATAAGCATATCATGGGATATAAAGAAAGAGAGCGTTCTGCGCAGGGAGACAGTCTGCCCGCCAAAGGGGAGGAGGGAAAGGCTGCCATGGTCTGCGCAGCGTGAAGATGCGAAATTAAAGCAAAAGGAGACCGCTATCATGGATACGTTTGAGAAGATCCGCGCACTGCTGGCAGAACAGCTGGACATCGACCCCGCTAAGATCACGATGGACAGTGACATTATGGGCGATTTTGAGGCCGACAGCCTCGACATCGTGGATATGGTGATGACGCTGGAGGATGAGTTTGGCATCGAGGTGCCGGACGACGCCATCGAGAACCTGCGCACGGTGGGTGATGTGGTGAAGTTTGTGGACAGCCACAAGGGCTGAGCGACCAACAAGCAAAAAAGCCCCGCATCCGCGCCTCTGCACACGGCAGAGTAGGCGGCGGGGCTTTATATATGGGTTCGTGCGGAACGATGAGCGTTTGGCGCACGGCCTTGGGAGGATAAGATTAAAATGGCAAAAGACAACAAAAAGCTCGTACAGGCGATCACCAGTCAGGAGGAGAACTTCGCACAGTGGTATACCGACATCTGCGTCAAGGCAGAGCTGGTCGAGTATTCCAGCGTGAAGGGCTTCATCATCCTGCGCCCCTATGGTCAGGCGATTTGGGAGCTCATCCAGAAGGATATGGATGCCCGCTTCAAGGCTACCGGCCATGAGAACGTGGCAATGCCCGTGCTGATCCCTGAGAGCCTGCTGCAGAAGGAAGGCGAGCTGGTCAATGGCTTCGCGCCGGAGGTGGCGTGGGTCACGATGGGCGGCTCCGACAAGCTGGAAGAGCGTCTGGCTGTCCGCCCCACCAGCGAGACCATGTTCTGCGACCACTGGTCCCGCGTGCTGCACAGCTACCGCGAGCTGCCCATGAAGTACAACCAGTGGTGCAGCGTCGTGCGCTGGGAGAAGACCACCCGTCCCTTCCTGCGCAGCCGCGAGTTCTGGTGGCAGGAGGGCCACACCATCCACGAGACTGCCGCCGAGGCTGAGGCTGAGACCCAGCAGCAGCTGAACTGCTACGCAGACGTCTGTGAGCAGGACCTGGCTATCCCTGTTGTCAAGGGCCGCAAGACCGATAAGGAGAAGTTCGCCGGTGCTGAGGCTACCTATACCATCGAAGCCATGATGAAGGACGGCAAGGCCCTGCAGAGCGGCACCAGCCACTACTTCGGCGATAAGTTCAGCAAGGCTTACGACGTGACCTTTACCGGCCGCGACAACCAGCTGCATCATCCGTTCCAGACCAGCTGGGGCGTTTCCACCCGTCTGGTGGGCGCTATCATCATGACCCACGGCGACGACGACGGTCTCATCCTGCCCCCGGCTGTCGCCCCCATCCAGGTCGTGGTGGTGCCTATCGCTGCCCACAAGCCCGGCGTCTCCGAGAAGGCTGCTGAGCTGGCCGAGAAGATCTCCAAGTACGCCCGCGTCAAGCTGGACGACAGCGACAACGCTCCCGGCTGGAAGTTCTCTCAGTGGGAGATGAAGGGCGTGCCTCTGCGCCTCGAGATCGGCCCCAAGGACCTGGAGAAGAACCAGTGCGTCCTCGTCCGCCGCGACACCCGCGAGAAGGTGTTCGTCTCTCTGGACGAGCTGGAGACCGCGATCCCGGCCCAGCTGGAGGCTCTGCGCAAGGACCTGTACGAGCGCGCTCTTGCCAACCGTGAGAAGCGCACCTGGGCTGCCACCACCATGGACGAGGTCAAGGAGCTGGCCAAGGCCAACACCGGCTACATCAAGACCATGTGGTGCGGCGACCTGGCCTGCGAGATGAAGATGAAGGAAGAAGTCGGCCTGTCCAGCCGCTGCATGCCCTTCGAGCAGGAGCACCTGAGCGATGTCTGCCCCTGCTGTGGCAAGCCCGCCAAGACCATGGTCTACTGGGGCATCGCATACTAAGCGAAACTTTTGCAAGACAACTGAGAGCAGCCGCTTTCCTCACGGGAGAGCGGCTGCTCTTTTGTGCGATCTGGCAATAATCTGGTAAAAATTTTGTAAAAGGGGTTGAAAAAATCGTCCAGCCGTAGTATGATGACGGGGCTGAAAAAGGCAAATACTTTACAGGAGGAAGCGAATACGATGTCCGGCGACCATTTAGACAACCCCAAACAACGCTCCTCCTGCGATGCGGGCAGTATGGATTGAATCTGCCGCGTCCTGAATGCATCTGCCCATGATACACCGCAGGAGTCTGACCAAAAGACGACGCGGTGTATTTTTATGCCCCAAAAGGGGAGGAGAAACCCAAGATGCAGCAGAAGAACTACCAGCAGGAAATACTCGCCCTCATCCACAGCGGCCTGCCGCAGGCAGAGCTGGCCGAAAAGCTCTCTGATTACCACGAGAACGACCTTGCCGACGCCCTCGCAGCCCTGACGCCCGACGAGCGCCAGAAGCTCTATGCCGTTCTGGGCGTGGATACCGTGGCCGAGATCTTCTCCTACCTGGACGACGCAGAACCTTACCTGAAAGAACTGCCCAGCGAGAAGGCCGCCAATGTCGTTTCCCACATGGACTCGGACGACGCCGTGGACGCTCTGGACGACCTCGAGGAAGAGGATAAAGCCAAGATCGTCGGCCAGCTGGACAAAGACTCCGCCGAAGATGTGAAGATGCTGCTCTCCTACGGCGAGGACGAGATCGGCAGCAGCATGACCACCAACTACATCTGCATCCGGAAGGACATGACCATCCGGCAGGCCATGAGTGAGCTGGTGAAGCAGGCGGGCGAGAACGACAACATCTCTACCCTCTACGTCGTGGACGAGAACGACAAGTTCTACGGCGCCATCGACCTGAAAGACCTCATCATCGCCCGTGCGGAGGACCGCCTCGAAAAGCTCATTGCCCGGTCCTACCCCTATGTGACCGACCACGAAAAGATCAGCGACTGCATCGACCGCATCGTAGACTACGCCGAGCGCTCTCTGCCTGTCCTGAACGATGCCGGCGAGCTGGTGGGCATCATCACCTCGGCAGATGTCGTCGAACTGGTCGATGACGAGATGGGCGACGATTACGCAAAGCTGGGCGGCTTGACCAGCGAAGAAGATTTGAACGAGGGCGTCTTCGAGAGTGTCAAGAAGCGCCTGCCCTGGCTGATCGCTCTGCTCTTCCTCGGGATGCTGGTGTCCTCGGTGGTGGGTGCCTTTGAGTCGGTGGTGGCTGTCCTGCCCATCGTCATCTGCTTCCAGTCCATGGTGCTGGATATGGCGGGCAATGTCGGCACCCAGTCGCTGGCCGTCACCATCCGCGTGCTGGTGGACGAGAACCTGACCACCTCCAAAAAGCTGCATCTGCTCTGGAAGGAGATGCGGGTGGGTCTGGTCAACGGTGCGCTTCTGGCCGTCATGGCGCTGGGCTTCCTCGGCTGCTATATCCACTTCTTCAAAGCCTATGCGTGGGGACAGGCGTTCCTGCTCTCCGGCTGCGTCGGTGTTTCCCTCATCGTGGCGATGGTCATTTCCAGCCTGGTGGGTACGGTCATCCCCATGCTGTTCCATAAGATCCATATCGACCCCGCCGTGGCGTCCGGCCCGCTCATCACCACCATCAATGACCTCGTGGCCGTTGTGGTGTACTACGGTCTGGCCATGATCGTGCTCATTGATATGTTCCATCTGGGCTGATTTTTGAATAAGAGCAAAGGCTCCGGCACTGCCGGAGCCTTTTTGTGTCTTATCGATTCTCTATCCAGTACCGCTGGGTCAGCATCCCATCCGAGGAGTCAAACATCTCATCTTCCAGTACGCCGCCATTAGACTGAATCGTCTTTGCTGAGGCGATGTTATAGTGGTCACAGCAGATGCGCACCTTGGAGATGCCGCGCTCCTTGGCCTTTTCGAGGGTCATGCAGAGCATCTGGCTGGCGTAACCGTTCTTCCGCTCCGAGGGGCGGACACTGTAGCCGATATGACCGCCGTAGGCCAGCAGATAGTCGTTGAGGTGGTGGCGCAGGTTGGTCATGCCGACAAGATGTTCCTGCTCGTCCAGAGCCAGATACTGGGTGGCCGGTACGAACCCGGCAGGCGTGGTGGCGGGGTCTTTCAGCTTGCGGATGTTAGCCAGCCACTGGCCAAAGTCATCGTATTTGTCCAGCGCCGAAGTGCCGTCGAGCCGGGAACTGATGGCAAGAAACTCTTCCCGGTAGGCCATGACCTGCTCCCGGTCGCCCTCGTCCGGCTCCCGCAGATGGAGTTTCTGGGACGGCGTATGGCGAGCTGCGGCGCGGAAGTCCGGTGCTTTCATCAGGCCGTGGCGGTTGCAGTAGAAGTAGAGTACGCCCGCACCGGTGATTTTGAAACGGCAGCTGGCGTCTCCCTCAGGGTAAAGTTTGACCAGCTGCAATTTGTCGCCGGTGAGGCAGGCAATGAAGGAAATGTAGTGGTCTTTGGTCATGGGGTGGTGGATGGTGACGAAAAGCTCATCTTCCACCCGCTCGAGCGTCAGCTGATGGTGTTCGTCGGCGTCGTCCGCCTCAGAGATGTCCAGCGGCGGCAGGGTGATGCCGCAGCAGCTCACGACAGCCTGCCCGGTGGCGTGGAGCACATTGCCGCACAGGGGGCAGACATAGAGCTTGGAGCGAAGCAGGTTGGCAGAACGGTTCCGGTTGACGACGGGTTCGCCCTGCATCAACTCGAGCACGCTGACGCCCAGAGCCGCCGCCAGCGGCTCCAGCAGGGAAATATCGGGCAGGCCGCGGGCTGTCTCCCACTTGGAGATGGCCTTTGCGCTGACGGCCAGCTTTTCGGCCAGCTCTGCCTGCGTCAGGTGTTTGGCTTCCCGCAGCTGCCGGATGGCAGTGCCGGTGACGTAAGAATCCATATAAACTCTCCTTTGTGATTGTTTCTCTCTGTCCAAAGGATACCATAACAAAAAGCTCCACACAACCTACGCTGCGTGGAGCTTTGCTTTTTGAAATTACTCGGCTTCTTCGTCCTCGTCCAGCTCGATGCTGAACACGGCCTTTTTCAGTTTGCCGCAGCCCTGAGCTTTCAGGCCGGACTTGTAGGGTTCACCGGCCAGATAGAGGGCAAAGCGCCCCTCGCAGAGCATCCCGGCGATGCTGGTGCCGGCGGTGCCGACGGTCAGGTCGGCAGCCTTGTCGGTGGGCCTGGTGGGAGTCAGCTCGCCAAGTGAGACTTCGAACAGCTCGCTGCCCTCAAGGTCGGTCTCGAGGGTCAGGTGATCGTCCCGGCGCTGGAAGAACGCTTTGTCCGAGGTCTGCGGCGTGACGGTACACACCGTGACCACGGCCTTGTCGCCGCTGATGCGGGTCTTGCCGGCGGGCAGATTGTTGATGTCCCGGGCCATGACGAACTCGATGACAGCGTCGAGGTTGTCGCTCATGCCGAGATAGTTGGGGAGATTGTTCAGGGTATCGTAAATCATAGGAGAAACCTCTTATTCTGCATCTTTGGGGTCGGTCATCAGCTCTTTGATGCTGGGGACGACGCCGCCTAGATTCTGCAAATCGGAAGGAATGATGATCTTGGTGGCCTTGCCGTTGGCGACCTTGGCCAGCGCTTCCAGACTGCGCAGGGCAAGGACCTTATCGGTGGGCATGGCTTCGTTCAGCAGGCGGATGGCGTCGGCGTTGGCCTTCTGGACGGCGAGGATGGCCTGCGCCTCGCCCTCGGCCTCAAGGATGCGCTGCTGTTTGACGGCGTCAGCACGGAGGATGGCGGATTCCTTTTCGCCCTCGGCGGCAGTAATGGCGGCCTGCTTCTCGCCGTCTGCTTTCAGGATGACGGCGCGCTTCTCGCGCTCTGCCTTCATCTGCTTTTCCATGGCCTCCTGGATCTCGCGCGGCGGGATGATGTTCTTGACCTCAACACGGTTGACCTTGATGCCCCACTTGTCGGTGGCTTCATCAAGGATGGCCGTGATCTTGCTGTTGATGGTGTCGCGGCTGGTGAGGGTGTGGTCCAGCTCCATCTCGCCGATGATGTTGCGCAGGGTGGTGGCCGACAGGCTCTCGATGGCCGCGATGGGCTGGTTGACGCCGTAAGTGTAGAGCTTGGCATCCATCACCTGAAAGAACACCACGGTATCGATCTGCATGGTGACGTTATCGCGGGTGATGACCGGCTGAGGGGGAAAGTCGGCGACCTGCTCTTTCAGGCTGACTTTCTTCGCCACCCGCTCGAGGAACGGGATCTTGACGTGGAGGCCGGCGCTCCATGTCTCGGAGTAGCTGCCCAGACGCTCCACGACGTAGACCATGGACTGCGGCACGATGACGATGTTGGTGACAACCACCAGCAGGATGACAAAGATGAGGATGAGGATAAGGAACAGCATGATAGGCATAGGGACGCTCCTTTCATATCAGTGAGCCGCCCGGCGGGCGGTCTCGGTCAGGACAGGCTCCACGATGAGCAGGGTGCTGTGGATCTCTGCCACCCGGCAGCTCTGGCCCGGGGCGAGGGTGTCGCCGGGGGTGGCACAGCGGGCGTTCCAGTCTACACCGTCCAGCCGGACGCGGCCGGTGGCCTCGGCGGAGACGGAGGTAAGCGCGATGGCCTCCCGGCCAAGGGCGCGGTCGCCGTTCGTTGCCGTGGGCGGCTTGCGCAGCCGGCTGCACAGGGGCTTGAGGGCCAGCAGGCAGAGGGTGCTGACGGCGATGAACACCACCGCCTGCACCCGGAAGGAGCCGGTGACCAGACAGCTCAGCAGGGCTGCGGCGCTGCCCACGGCGAACCAGATGGAGACGAGATTCAGGGTCATGGCCTCGAGAACGACGAAGCCGATGGCGGCCAGAAGCCAGAAAATGGGGTCAACAGACATGAGTTCTCCCTCCTTTTTCCCCATTATAGAGCAAAACGTCTGAAAAGTACAGAGACAGATTATGAATAAGCCTCCTGCTCACGCCGGGCGGGATGCCGCAGGCAGGGCAGGGGGTGGGGGTCACTTATAGTCGTAGTAGCTGTGGTTCGGGTTGTGGCCGACCTCTTCCACCACGATGGTAAAGCCCATGGGGTTTACCTCGGTGTGCTTGCCGGAGGCCAGCGGCTCCACGATGATATGCTCGGTGCGGTTGACGATGATCTCTGCCGCCTCAAACTCGCCGATGCGCTGGTAGTGGAGGACGCCGCCTTCCGCCCGCAGGACACGAAGCTCTCCGGTGCGGAAGGCTTCGCAGGTGTGGCGGAGCTGTGCCAGCTGTGCCAGAACAGGCTTCAGCCGCTCTTCGTGGCTGTCCCAGCAGTAGAAGCCGCGGTTGAAGGGGTCGCGATAGCCCTGCATCCCGATCTCGTCGCCGTAGTAGAGGCAGGGGACGCCGGGCAGAGTGTAGATGATGGCGTAAGCCATCCGCAGCTTGAGCATTCCTTCCTCGTAGGCGTCGCCGGTGACACAGCGGCCGCTCTGCCACTCGCGGCCCCGGCCATTGGCAGGCTCGTCGGCAATGACGGTCAGTGCGCGCTCGGTGTCGTGGGTGGAGAGGAAGTTCAGGGCCGTATCGAGGGCCGGAGCGGGGTAGTGCTCGCAGATGGAGAGGATGTCGGTCATGGTCTGGCCGGCGTCCCGTCCGCAGACAAAGCCCAGAACGGCGTTCTTGAAGGGGTAGTTCATCACGCTGTCGAGGCCCTTGCCCAGCAGGTAGGTGCGGCGCTTGTCGAAGCCGAACTTGGTGGTGGCGTCCTCCCACACTTCGCCCAGAAGGAACTTATCCGGGCCGACCCGCTTGACGGCGGTACGCACTTTTTCAATAAATTCGTCGGGCAGTTCGTCGGCCACGTCCAGACGGAAGCCTGCAGCGCCCCGGCGGAGCCAGGTGTCGATGACACCGCCCTCGCCGGTGATAAATTCGACGTAGGATGGCGTTTCTTCGTTGACTTCGGGCAGGGTCTCGAAGCCCCACCAGCTGCGGTAGCCGCCCTTATACTTGGAATCGAAATCGTACCAGCTGCGGTAGGGGGAGTTGGGGTCACGATAGGCACCGCCCTCGCCGTAGCGGCCCTCGCGGTTGAAATAGCGGCTGTCGGAGCCGGTGTGGCTGAACACGCCGTCCAGCACGATGCCGATGCCGTACTTCCTGGCCTCAGCGCAGAGGGTCTCGAAATCCTCGTTGGTACCCAGCAGGGGGTCTACGTTGAGGTAGTCGGCGGTGTTGTAGCGGTGGTTGGAGTGGGCCTCAAAGATGGGGTTCAGGTAAAGGTAATCCACGCCCATTTTGCGGAGGTAGGGCAGCTTCATCTGGATGCCCTTGAGGTCGCCGCCGAAATAGTCCTCGTTCAGGTGGCCGCCCACCTCATTGGGCTGCCAGAAGGGCTCGGCGTGTTTGTCGGCTTGATAAAGCCGGTCGGGGAAAGGCATGGGCTTGTTCTCCACGCCCTCGCAGAAGCGGTCGGGGAAGATCTGGTAGAACACCTTGCCCTTGATGGGGGCGGGCGTCTCAAAATCGGCCTCATACACGGTGATCTGCCAGCTCTCGCCCTCCTGCCAGCTCACAACGCCGCAGTTGTCCGGCCCGCGCACGATGCGGCGGAAGTCGGTGTAGAGGTCGAAATAGTAAAAGTAGAGGCCCACATCGTTGAGGGTGACGTCCACCGAGAAGTGGTTCTGATGGGGCGTCTGACCGTCGAACTTCATCCGGTAGTGGACGGGGACATCGTACCTGCCCTCTTTCTGGAGGACGAGATGAGGGTCTACATAGCCCAGCTCCTCCGGGATGCAGAGGGACAAATGCACACTCTGACCGGCGCGCACCGCACCGAAGGGCTGCTTGAAGTAGGGGTCGAAACTATTGAACAGACAAGGCAAAAAGGATCGTCCTTTCTCAAAAAAAGCCCCGGGCAGCGATGCCACGGGGCGTTGCGTTATTATTAAAGGGATAACCTCTCAGTCTCGCATTCGCTCGACAGCTCCCCTACCGAGGGGAGCCTCTGGCGAAGAGGTGAGGCTTTCCGATATGCCAAGGCATCCCCTTGATAGGAGCAACAACGACGACCGCCGCCAGTGGCGGAAACAGGGAGTCGCTGTTGGGGCCGCGGCCAGCAGAATGCGAGCGACAGCGAAGCAGACGCTGGGAGCCGCAACCCGGGCAGTGGCAGCGCGTCAGCGCTGACGGAGAGGTTTATTTCACAGCAGAAGCGTGCCAGATGTCGCGTGCGTAGTCCAGAACGGCACGGTCAGCGCTGAAGATGCCGCTGTTGGCGATGTTCTTCAGGCTCATCTTAGCCCAATGCTCACGGTCAGCGTACAGGCGCTGCAGGTCGGCCTGAGCACGGCGGTAGTCCTTGAAGTCGGCCATGACCATATAGGGGTCGCTGCTGCGCAGGTTCTCGGTGACTTCGTGGAAGTTCTCGCCGTTCCAGCCGCGCTCCAGGAAGTTCAGAGCAGCATTTGCAACGTCGTCGCCCGTGATGAAGGCGTTGGGGTGATAGCCCACCTGCTTGAGGTTGTTGACCTCGGGGGTCAGCATACCGAAGATGAGCTCATTCTCCTTGCCGGCGGCGTCGGCGATCTCGACGTTTGCGCCGTCCAGAGTACCCAGCGTGATGGCACCGTTCAGCATGAACTTCATGTTGCCGGTACCGGAAGCCTCGGTGCCTGCCAGAGAGATCTGCTCAGAGACCTCGGCTGCGGGCATCAGGTGCTCGCTCAGGGAGACACAGTACTCTTCCAGATAGACCACGCGCAGCTTCTCGCGGACAGCGGGGTCGTTGTTGATGAGGTCGCCCAGCTTGCAGATCATGCGGATCATCTGCTTGGCCATATAGTAGCCGGGAGCAGCCTTTGCGCCGAAGATATAGGTCTTGGGGATGAAGTCGGCGTTGGGGTTCTCCTTCAGGTACAGGTACTGAGCAGCGATGTTCAGCGCATTCAGGTGCTGGCGCTTGTACTCGTGCATACGCTTGACCTGGCAGTCGAAGATGGAGTTGGGGTCGATGACCTGACCGGTGCTCTTCTCGAGGTAAGCGGCAAAGTTCTTCTTGTTGTCCAGCTTGATCTCATTCAGGCGCTTCAGGACGGTCTTGTCCTCAGCGAACTTGTTCAGCTTGGACAGGTCGGCGGCGTCGTGCTTGTAGCCGGTGCCGATGGTCTCGTCCAGCAGCTTGCACAGCTCGGGGTTGGAGGCCAGCAGCCAGCGGCGGTAAGCGATGCCGTTGGTCACGTTCTTGAAAGCCTGAGGCTTGAACAGGTAGTAGTCGTGGAAGACGCTCTCCTTGATAATCTCACTGTGGAGCTTGGAGACGCCGTTGATGCTGTTGGCGGTGTAGGCGCAGATGTTGGCCATGCGCACCTGATTGTCGCCGATGAGGGCCATATAATTGATCTTGCCCTGGTCGCCGGGGAAGGCTGCTTCCAGCTTCTCGCGGGCGCGGCGGTCCATCTCGACCACGATCTGGTAGATGCGGGGCAGGGTCATCTTGAAGATGTCCACGTTCCACTTCTCCAGAGCCTCAGCCATGACGGTGTGGTTGGTGTAGGAGAAGACCTTCTGGCAGATGTCGAAGCTCTTGTCCCAGCCGAAGCCGCACTCATCCAGCAGGATGCGCATCATCTCGGGGATGGCGAGGGTCGGATGGGTATCGTTCAGCTGGATAGCCACCTTGTCGGGCAGGTTCTCGAGGGTGCCGTAGGTGGACAGGTGGTTCTGGACGATGTCGCCGATGGAGGCAGCAGACAGGAAGTACTGCTGGCGCAGGCGGAGGATCTTGCCCTCAACGTGGTTGTCGTTGGGGTACAGCACCTTGGAGATGAGCTCAGCGCTGGCGTTCTTGCTCATTGCGGTGTTGTAGTTGCCCAGAGAGAAGCTGGACATATCAAAGTCGGGAGCCTTGGCCTGCCACAGACGCAGCTTTGCAACGCCCTTTCCGTCGTAACCCTGAACGTACATATCAGAGGGGATGGCCATGACGCTGTTGTAGTTGGTGTGCTGGATATAGTGGAAGCCATGGTCCCAGTTCTCGTGGATCTCGCCGTCGAAGCGGACTTCCACAGCCTGATCGGGGTGGCTCTTGAGCCAGACCTGACCGCCGGGCAGCCAGTTGTCGGCGCGCTCCTGCTGCCAGCCGTCCACGATCTTCTGCTTGAAGATGCCATATTCGTACAGGATGGAGTAGCCGGTGCCGCAGATGCTGGTGGTGGCCATGCCGTCCAGGTAGCAGGCGGCCAGACGGCCCAGGCCGCCGTTGCCCAGACCTGCGTCCGGCTCTTCCTCGTAGATGCTGTCCAGGCTGATGTCAGCCTCGGCCAGAGCCTTCTGGGCAGCGTCATTCAGGCCCAGATTGAACAGGCTCATCTTGAGGCTGCGGCCCATCAGGAACTCCATGCACAGGTAGTACACCTGCTTGGAGCCGGTGCCGATGGCCTTGGACTGGAACTTCTGATGGTTCTCGCTCATCATCTGGCGGCAGATGAGGGCCAGAGCGCGGTAGATCTGCTGATGAGATGCAACGCTCAGGTCAACACCATATTCGCTGGTGAGCTTGTCCTGAAGAATTTTTGCAAATTCTTTTGTAGTCATAAATGAACTCCTATCCGCACGAATGCTTAAATTTTTTGAATTAGTACGGTGACAGGGCATTTCTCCTCTAATTCCCTCGCCCCTCGCATAACACATAACAATAGTATTATAATCACTCCGGATGGGGATTGCAAGAAAAAGGAACCATTTTTGCCGTATCTGACATTTTTATGGCAATGTTTCTGACAAATATGCCAAAAATTCAAAAATAGCACTTTTTCTCGCGCACTATTTATATTATAATAAAGGGTGACAAGGGCCGTGTTTGCCCCCGAAATGCATCGGTTCGGGCGGGTAATTCGGGGACAAACTCGGCTGAACATGAAAAAGCCGCAGCTAAACGCTCCTGTCAGGGCTGAAATGGTTTCCGAAAATCCCGGAGATAGTGGGGAAACGACCGGAAATAACCAGCCCGGCAGGGCGTGCGCCGCGCAAAGTGAGGACGATATGGTAAATAAAGTGAGAGTGACCATTGCAGGCGCACCCTACGCCATTGCAACGACCGATACCGAGAACTACATCACCACACTGGCCAAGAAGCTGGACGATGACATCACGAAGCTGCTGGACAACAACGGCAACCTCTCTGTGACCAAGGCGGCGGTGTTCTGCGCGATGGACTATCTGGACGAGTACCGCAAGAGCGCGGGCAGCGCCGAGAATATGCGCAGCCAGATACAGGACTACATTTCCGATGCAGCCAAGGCGAAGCTGGCAGCGGATAAGGTCAAGGCGGAGAACGAGACCCTCAAGCGGGAAAATGCCGCTCTGCGGGAACAGCTGGCCAAGCTGCAGCAGAAGTGATTTACATTATATAAATGTCAAAGGGAGAGCTATGTCAAAAATTGAGATTCTTGCCCCTGTGGGCAGTGAAGAAATGCTCCGCGCAGCAGTATTCAGCGGCGCGGACGCAGTATATCTGGGTTTTTCCGGCTTCAACGCCCGCACCGGTGCGGGCAATTTTGATGCTGACAGCCTGAAAGAAGCCGTCCGGTTCTGCCATGCCCGGGGCGTGGCCGTTCATGTGGCGCTGAATACCACCGTCTACGGCGGCGAGCTGGCGGGTCTGGCCGACGCCGTGCGGGCCGTCGCCGCCAGCGGGGCCGACGCCGTCATCTGTCAGGACCTCGCGGTGGCGAAGCTCATCGGGGACATCGCGCCCCAGCTGCCCCGCCACGGTTCCACCCAGATGAGCGTCCACACCCTGCAGGGCGCACTGGAACTGAAAGAGCTGGGCTTTGCCCGGGTCGTGCTGGCCCGTGAGCTGAGCCTGCCCGAGGTGGAGCACATCACCAAGCACTGCGGCATCGAGACGGAGTGCTTCGTCCACGGCGCACTCTGCATGTGCGTCAGCGGCCAGTGCTATATGTCGGCTTTCCTGGGCGGACGGAGCGGCAACCGCGGCTCCTGCGCCGGCCCCTGCCGCCTGCCCTTCGAGGCCAACGCTCTGCCCGAGGGCAAGCCGGGCCGTCTGCACCACCTGTCCCTCAAGGACAACTCCGTCATCGACAAGCTGGACAAGCTGCAGGCCATCGGCGTAGCATCAGCGAAAATCGAAGGCCGTCTGCGGACGCCGGAGTATGTTGCTGCTGCCGTCAGCGCCTGTCTGGCGGGCCGCGAGGGCCGCGCCTATGACCGCGACCTGCTGAAGAATGCGTTCAGCCGCTCCGGCTTCACCTCCGGTTATCTGGACGGAAAGATCGACGGCACGATGTTCGGCGTCCGCAGCGAGGCCGACGCCGAGCTGACCAGGAAGACCCTGCCTGCCCTGCGGGAGCTGTACCGCCGGGAGCGTTCCCGCGTGCCGGTGGAGATGAAAATTGAAATTGAAGAGGGCGGCGAGAAGCTGACCGTCACTGACGGCACCAACAAAGCCTTCGCCTACGGCGACGCCGAACCTCAGCCCGCCCGCACCGACCCCACCGAGAGCCTGAGTCGCAGCCTGAGCAAGACCGGCGGCACGCCTTTCTCTGCCGAAAAAATCGACGTGGAGATGGATGGCGGCCCCTGGTTCGTGCCGGGCAGTGCCATCAACGAGCTGCGCCGTGAGGCACTGGACGCCCTGCTGAAAAAGCGGGAGACCCTGCGCCCGTGGCCGGTGAATGAGGTGGAGCTTCCGCCTCTGCCGCTGCGCACTCTGCCGCCCCACCGCACCCTCCGCGCCCGGTTCGAGCGCTGGGAGCAGGTGCCGGAGCAGGCGCTGAGCGGGGTGGAATACCTCATCCTGCCCATCGCGCAGGCCGACCGCGTCCCCCGCGAGTGGCGGGAGAAGACGCTTCTCGAACTGCCCCGCGTCATGTTCGGCGCACTGGAAGAGGACACCGCCCGCCGCATCGCGGCCACCCAGGACGCGGGCTTTGCGGGCTATGAGGTGAGCAACATCGCCCACCTGCGGCTCTGCCGCGGCCTGCCCATGACCGGCGGCTTCGGCCTCAACGTCACCAATAACCTCGCGGCCCAGTATTATGCGGACCTTGGCCTCCGCTCGGTACTCATCCTGCCCGAGGTGAAGGACAGCGACATCAGCACCATCGCGCCGACTCGTGACGGCAAGCCTGTGCCGACCGGCGTCATCACCTACGGCCATATGCCGCTGATGGTCACCCGTGCCTGCCCGCTGCAGAACATCCACGACTGTGCCCACTGCGACAAGACCGGCCTGCTCACCGACCGCAAGGCGAAGAAGTTCCCGGTGCGGTGCGGGCTGGGTGTCCGTACTATTTATAATCCCGTCCCCATCTATATGGGCGACAAGCCCGGCGCACTGACCGTGGACTACGGCGTGGCTTACTTCACGCTGGAAAGCAGGGAAGAGGCCGCCGCCATCCTCGACAGCATCCGCCAGCACGCACCGTTTGAGGGAGAGTTCACGAGAGGATTGTACTTTAAGGGAACGAACTGAAAATAAAAGAGGTATACTATGGAACCCATCACTGTAAAATACAAAGTGTTAGACTCCCGCGCCAGGACGCCCGCCTACGCCACCCCCGGCTCTGCCGCTGCCGACCTGTGCGCCGTGCTGGATGAGCCGCTGACGGTCCAGCCCATGCAGCGGGTGCTGGTGCCTACCGGCCTTGCCATCGAGCTGCCCGGCGCACACGCTGTGGCGCTGGTCTACGCCCGCAGCGGCCTGTCCATCAAGCACGGCCTCTGCATGGCCAACGGCGTCGGCGTCGTGGACAGCGACTACCGCGGTGAGCTGAAAGTCCCGATGGTCAATCTGGGCGCGGAGGCTTATACCATCCAGCCCGGTGAGCGAGTGGCCCAGCTCTGCATCGCGCCGGTGTACACGGCGGCATTCGTGCAGGCCGACGCACTGGATGAGACCGCCCGCGGCGAGGGCGGCTTCGGCTCGACGGGGAAATGAACCTCTCAGTCTGCTTCGCAGCCAGCTCCCCTAATAGGGGAGCCCTTGGCATGTCGGGCAGGCCCACGCAGGACGAAAAAGCCTGCGCTGTCGTAAAATTCCGGGCCCTGCGGCCAAGGACAGAATGAAAAAGAGGAAAACAGCATGAACCTGATATTAGCCTCCGGCAGTCCGCGCCGGAAGGAGCTTCTGAGCTTATACACGACGGATTTCACCATCTGCGTCAGCGATTTCGACGAGAACGGAGTCACTGCACCCACTCCGGCCCAGCTGGTGGAAAAGCTGGCCCGGGGCAAATGCCTCGCCGTGGCAAAAGACCATCCCGGTGCGGTGGTGCTGGGATGTGACACCGTCGTGGATGTGGGCGGCGAAGTCTTCGGCAAGCCCCACAGCGTGGAGGACGCAAAGCGGATGCTCCGCGCCCTGTCCGGCGCGACCCACGAGGTGCATACCGGCGTCTGCGTATCGGATGGCGTACGCACCGAGAGCTTCGTGGACAGCTGCAAGGTGACCTTCTTCCCGATTTCGGAAGGGGAGATAGACGCCTACACGGCCACCAAAGAGCCCTACGACAAGGCCGGTGCCTACGCCATCCAGGGCCGCGCAGCCCTCTGGCTCGACCGGCTGGAAGGGGACTACTACACCATCATGGGCCTGCCCGTCAGCCGGACGGCCCGTCTGCTGAACAGATTCTGATGCAGGACACAGAAAAGCGGCTCCGGCGGTCAAAAATGAAAAAACTCGAAAAAGTTTACGGAAATGCTTGAGAAAAGCGCGCCTTGCGGCTATAATAAAAACGTGTTATTCTGCGATGAGCTGCCCGTTGGTCTGAGCGGGCGGCTCTGCGTTTTGGAATAGACCCTGGAAAATCGTAAGGAGAGAAGACTATATGAGTTTGTTTTCAAAGGATGTTGGTATCGATCTCGGTACTGCCAATACCCTCGTTTACATGAAGGGCAAGGGCATCATCATGCGTGAGCCCTCTGTTGTGGCCGTGGACACCAAGAGCGACGAAGTGCGCTGCGTGGGCGCTGAGGCAAAGGCCGTCATCGGCCGCACCCCCGGCAGCATCGTGGCTGTCCGCCCCCTGAAGGACGGCGTCATCGCCGACTTCGACATCACCGCCAATATGCTGGAGACCTTCCTCAAAAAAGCCTGCGGCAACAGCATGTTCTCCCGCCCCCGCGTGGTCATCTGCATCCCGTCGGGCGTCACCGAGGTGGAGCGCCGCGCTGTGCGTGAGGCTGCGCTGAAGGCCGGCGCCCGTCAGGTGTCGGTCATCGAGGAGCCCATGGCCGCTGCCATCGGTGCGGGCCTGCCCATCAGCGAGCCCACCGGCAGCATGATCGTGGACATCGGCGGCGGCACGGCCGAGATCGCTGTCATTTCTCTGGGCGGCATCGTGGCCTCCCGCAGCGTCCGCATGGCCGGCGATATGTTCGACCAGGCCATCATTGCCTTCATCAAGCGCAAGTATAATCTCCTCATCGGTGAGCGCACCGCCGAGCAGATCAAGATCGAGATCGGCTCTGCCTACCCGATGGACCCCGAGATGACCCTCGAGATCAAGGGCCGCAACCTCGTGGACGGCCTGCCCAAGAACGTCGTCGTCCACTCGGAGGATGTCCGTGAGGCTCTGCTGGAGTGCCTGGTCAAGATCACCAGCGCCATCAAGGAGACTCTGGAGCGCACCCCGCCCGAGCTGAGCGCCGACATCATCGACCACGGCATCACCCTGACCGGCGGCGGCGCACTGCTGCGCGGCCTCGACAAGCTCATTGAGAGTG
Source organism: Faecalibacterium longum (assembly GCF_040094125.1). Classification (NCBI taxonomy): domain Bacteria; kingdom Bacillati; phylum Bacillota; class Clostridia; order Eubacteriales; family Oscillospiraceae; genus Faecalibacterium; species Faecalibacterium longum. The sequence goes on along the minus strand of NZ_JBBNIH010000170.1, from coordinate 158,096 downwards.
AGACCGGCATCGATGTCCATGTGGCTGAGGATCCGCTGGACTGCGTGGCCAAGGGTGCCGGTGCTGTGCTGGACCATGTGGATGTCCTGCACGACGTTCTGGATACCGACGGCGGTCATATGTAAGCCTCGGCTGTGCCATTTGCGGCGGTACGCTGAGGGAGGACCTTTGCGCTGCTGCGCCGCAGAAGATGAGTTTTGAGCGCGGATGGCACGGCTGTCCGCGCTTTTTTGCAGATTCGGGAGGAACCCGCCTTGAAGGATTTTTTTGACACATGGAAATTTAAGATACTCATTGCCATCGCGGTCTTCCTCGTGGGCATCATGGCCTATGCAGGTGCGAACGGACGCCTGACCGCCGCCCCGCAGGAGCTGCTGAGCGTGGCCGTAGCCCCGTTCCAGCGGGCAGCAGCGGCGGTGAGCAGCGGCGTGGCCTCCCTGTGGGAGAACTACGCCAACATCGACGCCATTCTGGAAGAAAACCAGCAGCTCAGCGAGGAAAACGCCTCTCTGCGCTCCCAGATGGTGGACTACGACAAGCTCAAGGCCGAGAACGAGGCCTACAAGGCGCTGGCCAACATCCAGGAGCAGCACCCTGAGATGAGCTACACGTCCTCTTTCGTCATTGGCCGCGACCCGCTGGACTCCTTCTGGGGCTTCACGCTGGACAGAGGCACACTGGACGGTGTGGCCGTCAACGACGCCGTCATCAGCGACGAGGGCTATCTGCTGGGCGTGGTGCGGGAAGCCGACCTCACCAGCTGCAAGGTCATGACCGTCCTGCATCCCAGCTTCAATGCGGCGGGCGTCGTGTCCCGCACCCGGGACAACGGCATCATCACCGGCAGCGCCGACTACGCCGCCGACGGCCTGTGCATCCTCTCGAACCTCGCCCGCAGCACCCTGAGCAGAGAGGGGGATCAGGTCATCACCACAGGTCTGGGCGGGGTGTTCCCGCCGGATGTGCTGGTGGGCGTCATCAAGGAGCTGACCCCCGAGGCCAGCGGCAAATCGACGCTGGCCGTCATCCAGCCGGGCGCAGACCCCCGCACGGTGCGCCATGTGTTCATCATCACCAACTACTGAGGAGGGCCGGAGATGGAATCTCGCCGCAAGCGCAGCCGCAGCCAGAGGCTGAAATGGGGCTGCTATATCCTTCTGCTGGTGGCGTGTACGGTTTTGCAGACCATGCCGGGGCTGTTCCAGTTCGGGGCTGCGAAGCCGCTCTGGCTGCTGCCGCTCTGTCTGGCGGTGTCTGCCGCAGAGGGCGAGTTCGCCGGGGCCGTCTTTGGCGCGGTGTGCGGCCTGATGTGGGACTACACCGCCGGCCGCACCGTGGGGATGCTGGCGCTGGAGCTGATGATCCTCTGCTTCGGCGTGTCGGTGGTCGTGCAGCTTTATCTGAAGGACACCCCCTCCAACTTCGTGCTGCTGGCCGTGGTCTGCGCCCTGCTGGTGCTGTCGGCGGACTGGCTGTTTTTCTACTATATGCCGGGCTATGCGGGCGCAGGGGAGCGTTTTCTCTGGGTCGTGCTGCCGTCGGCCCTGATGACGGCCCCGGGGAGCTGGCTGCTTCACTGTGCAGTGCGGCGCATCAGCACGGAATTCAAGATAGACAACGGCGTGGTGTGATGCCAGACCCTGCCGGGAGGAAAACGGATGAATCAAGACGAACACAAGATCGTGGTGCGCCGGATGGCTGGACTCATCGCTGCCGCTTCGGTGCTCATCGCCGTGTATGTGCTGCGGCTGATATTTTTGCAGCTCGTCAACAGCGACAGCTTCAAGGCGCAGGCGACCAACACCACCGATTATAACTTTACCGTCACCGCTGCCCGCGGCGACATCGTGGACAGCGCCGGACGCCGCATCGCGGCCAGCACCACCAGCTACAATGTGGTGCTCAGCAAGCTGCTGATGGGGGACGAAGACCTTGACGCCATGCTGCAGCGCATCGTGGAGCTGCTGGAAGCCCACGGCGAAAAATGGAACGACTCGCTGCTCATCGGCGAGCCGGACGCGGCGGGCCACTACAGCTTTACTGCGCAGGCCGACAGCACCAGCGACCAGAAGGCTCTCGCGGCCATGAAGGACTCGCTGGGCTTGCAGCAGTACGCCACCGCCGATGACGTGATGGAAAAGCTGGTGGAGGACTACAAGCTGGAAAGCTATCCCCTCCACTGGCAGAGGGTGCTGGGCGGCATCCACTACGAGATGCAGCAGCAGGCGTTCTCCAACGTCAACAACTTCGTCATGGCCGAGAATGTCAGCGAAGTGACCGTGGCGACCATCAAGGAGAACAGCCTGACCATGCCCGGTGTGGAGATCGTAGAGACCAGCACCCGCAGCTACGATGAGGGCGACATCATCCCTCATGTGCTGGGCCGTGTGGGCAAGATCACCGCCGAAAAGTGGAAGGTGACCGACGAGAACGGCCAGACCACTTACCCTCTGAGGGAAAAGGGCTATAACATGAACGACATGATCGGCGTGTCGGGCCTCGAAGCCGTCTACGAAGACGAGCTGCGGGGCAAGGACGGCGTTGAGACCATCACCCGCAGCTCGGACGGCGTCATCGTGGGGACTGCGATGACCACCGTGCCGGAGCCGGGCCGTACTGTCCAGCTCACCATCGACAGCGCCTTCCAGCAGGCGGTGGACAGGGCGCTGGCCAAGAACATCGAGATGATAAACAGCACCTACAACAGCGGCAGTTCTGCCAAGGCTGCCGCCGGTGCGGTGGTGGTCATCAGCACGAAGGACGGCAGTGTGCTGGCCGCCTCCAACTACCCCAGCTACGACCAGAACCTCTTCGCCACCCAGTACAGCCAGTACAGCTCGGACCCGGGCCTGCCCCTGCTCAACCGCGCGTTGCAGGGCCTGTACACCCCCGGCTCCACCTTCAAGCCTGCGGTGGCGGTGGCGGCGCTGGACTCCGGCGTCATCAACCGCTTTTCCACCGTCTACTGCAACGGTGTCTATACCTATTATGACGACTACCGCCCCAAGTGTACCCGCCACGGCCACAGCGGCAACATCGACGTCATCACAGCCATCAAGTGGAGCTGCAACATTTTCTTCTACGATGTGGGCCGCCGCACCACCAGCGATGTCTACGACGCCTACGCCTACAAGATGGGCCTTGGTACTCGCACCGGCGTGGAGGTCAATGAAGCTACCGGCCGCCTGACCACAAAGAACGACTCCAACTACATCGCTTCTCTGGACATCCAGGCCGCTATCGGTCAGGGCAATACCGTCGTCACCCCCGTCCAGCTGGCGACTTACGCCGGCACGCTGGCCAATCGGGGCGTGCGCTACCGCACCCACTTCGTCAAGGCCATCCTCGACACCAACACCGGCAAAGTCCTGCAGGAGACCCAGCCCGAGGTGATGGACGTCATCGAGGACCGGGGCGACACCTTCGACCTCGTGCGGCAGGGTATGATCGGCGTGTCGGAGACGATGTCGGGCCTGAAGAACTACCCCGTCACCATCGCCTGCAAGACCGGCACCCCTCAGCGCAGCGAGACGTACTACGTCGGCAGCACCCGCAAGCACTACACCAACACCATGATGGTGGCCTACGGCCCGGCAGAGGACGCTGAGATCGCCCTCGGCATCGTCATCGAGTACGGCGGCGGCGGTGCCCGCGCGGGCAACCTCGTGGCCGACATCTTCGACGCCTACTACGCCATGAAGGACGGCAGCCTGACGCTGGACGAGACAGGAGCAGGCGAGACGGCTGACACGACAGCCGACGGGCAGGATGCTGTGCCGGAGACTGTGGAAAACAACGACGCCCTTGCAGACGACACCGCTCCCGCAGAACAGCCCGCCGCCTGAGCGATGGTGCGTGGATTTGGCAGAAATCTATGAAAAATTAGAACTTTTGCCCGAAAAACAGTTGTAAAAAGACGGAAACTGTGATACTATGATATGTGTAAGATGATTGCCCCGGACAGGGGCGTGGGAAAAGGAGAGGTTGACCGATGACGATTGCACTGATTGCGCATGACTCCAAAAAAGAGCTGATGGTACAGTTCTGTACGGCGTACTGCCGGATTTTGAGCCAGCATAAATTGGTGGCAACCGGTACGACCGGCAAGATGATCGCCGAAGCCACCGGTCTGCAGGTGCAGCGCTTTCTGGCGGGCGTACAGGGCGGCGACCAGCAGATCGCGTCCCGCATCGCCTGCAACGAAGTAGATCTGCTGCTGTTCTTCCGCGACCCCATCAACGCAAAGCCCAGCGAGCCGAATGAGATGACTCTGCTGCGCCTGTGCGATGTCCACAACATCCCGATGGCCACCAACATCGCCACCGCTGAGGTCCTTATCCACGGCCTCGAGCGCGGCGACCTCGACTGGCGCGACATCGTGCATCCCCAGAACTAATCCAGAAAACGAATCCCCCGTGCAGCTGAACTGCACGGGGGATTTTTGCTTCAACGGGCTTGCCCTCTCAGGCGCTGACCGGAAGCGAAAGATCCTACAGCTTAAAATCCTCCGCCATCTCTGCCACGTCCTCCGGGGCGAAATCGCCCAGCGGCAGGATGAGGCGGCTCAGGACCTCGGGTGGGAGGGCGGCAAGCTTTCCGCTCTCGTCCGGTGCGCCGCTCTCGGGGGCGAACAGGTGGCTCATGCCCTGTGCGTCTGTCTCGATGCGGGCGTAGCGGCCGGAGGCAATATACTGGATGCCCAGTTTGTCGGCGGCAGTGAGCAGGGCCGCGAAGCGGGCGGCTTCGGCATCCTGTCCGGCCAGAGCCTCGGCGTTGAGGGTGACGCACTCCACGTCCAGCTTCTTTGCCAGAGCCCTGGCTGCGTCCACGGCGGCGTGTTCTTCGGGGGTGTCAGCCAGCCGGACGACCGCTGCCGCCACGGCAAAGCCCTGCTGCTGCAGGATGCGGACGGCCACGCCGCTGCGCACACTGCCGCTCAGACCCATCAGGACCCGGTCCTGTTCTTCGTAGGTGTCAAACCCGTTCCCGGGCAGAAAAGCATCGTTCATCGTCCCTGTCTCCCGCCATGTGCCTGGCTCTGGGCGACCGCAAGCTGGTCGCAGCGTTCGTTCTCCGGGTGGCCTGCGTGGCCTTTGACCCAGACGTAGGTGAGCTTGTGGCGGGCTTCCTGCTCCAGGGCCTGCTCCCAGAGGTCGGGATTCAGGGCAGGGGAGCCGTCGGACTTTTTCCAGCCCCGGCGCTTCCAGCCCCTGGCCCAGCCTTTTTCCAGCCCGTTGATGACGTACTGGCTGTCGGAGCACAGCCGCACCTCGCAGGGCTCCTTGAGCTGGCGCAGCGCCTCGATGAAGGCCGTCAGCTCCATCCGGTTGTTGGTGGTGGAGGCGTCGCCGCCGCTGAGCTCCTTTTCGTAGACCTTGCCGTTAAAGCGGTAGCGCAGCACCGCGCCCCAGCCGCCGGGACCGGGGTTGCCGCTGCACGCGCCGTCGGTGTAAACTTCGACTTGTTTCATGCGTCTCTCCTGCATCATGTTTGTAGTACCTATTATTTAGAGCCATTTTGGCCCGTCTGTCAAGGGGCAGGGCATAATTTGCCACCGCCCGGCCCAAGCTTGGAATTGACAAAAGAGGCGAGAAATACTATACTTGTTGCAACGAAATGCGTATAGGGGCGCGCCGTGGGTGCGCTCACAGCGTTCCTGCCGAAGCGCCGCGGTCGCATCGAACAGATGGACTGGATGGGCAAAAGGCTTCCTGCGGAACCAGCAGCGTGGTATAAAACAACGCTGATAAAATGATTTCTATACGATGCATCCGACGGAAGCAGATGCGTTTTTATGCTTCCCTTAATGCAGGGCAGGCTGTCTTCCAGGGCAGACCTGTGCTTTGCTGATTGAATTTTTGGAGGTTTTCGATGGCACAGACAAAAGAACAGAACCAGGCTCCCGCTGCGGCCAATGCGTCCGGCGAAAAGCGCCCCCGCACTTCCCGCCGCCCCCACTACACCCGCCGGCCCCGCCGCCCCCAGCAGCCCAAAGAGGCTGCAACGCCCATCCATATCTATCCGCTGGGCGGCCTCGGCGAAGTGGGCAAGAATATGACGGTCTATGAGTGCTGCGGCGATATGATCATCGTGGACTGCGGCCTCGTCTTCCCGGATAACGATATGTTCGGCGTCGATATGGTCATCCCGGACTTCACCTTTGTGGTGCAGAATAAGGATAAGATCAAGGGTCTGCTCATCACCCACGGCCATGAGGACCACATCGGCAGCATCCCCTACCTGCTGCAGAAGTTCGATCTGCCCATCTACGGCACCCGCCTGACCTGCGGCCTCATCCGCAATAAGCTGGAGGAGTTCGGCCTTGCAGGCAAGACCAAGTTCGTGGAGATCACCCCCCGCCAGAAGCTCAAGCTGGGCTGCTTCACCGTGGAGCCCATCCATGTGAACCACTCCATCCCGGACGCGGTGGCTTTCGCCATCGACAGCCCGGCCGGCACCATCATCCAGACCGGCGACTTCAAGATCGACTACACCCCGCTGGCCTGCGGCCCCACCGACCTTGCTACTCTGTCTGAGTACGGCCAGAAGGGCGTGCTGGCTCTGCTGAGCGACTCCACCAACGCGGAGCGTCCCGGCTTCACCGCCACCGAGCAGAAGGTGGCCGCCGGTGTCCGCAGCCTGTTTGCCCGGGCGCAGAACAAGCGCATCATCATTGCGACCTTCGCGTCCAACATCTACCGCGTCCAGCAGATCATCGACCTCGCCGTGGAGGATGGCCGCAAGGTGGCCTTCAGCGGCCGCAGCATGGTCAACAATACCGCCATGGCTCAGGAGCTGGGCTATATGCACATCCCGGAAGGCACCCTCATCAGCATCGATGAGATAAACCAGTATCCGCCGGAACAGGTGGTGCTGGTGACCACCGGCAGTCAGGGCGAGCCTCTGAGCGCCCTGAGCCGCATGGCTTCCTGCAGCCACCGTCAGGTGCGCGTCGGCCCCGGCGACTTCATCATCATCTCGGCCAAGCCCATCCCCGGCAATGAGAAGAGCGTGACCAAGATCGTCAACGGTCTGCTCCTGCTGGGCGCAGAGGTCATCTATGAGGGCATGTACGACGTCCACGTCTCCGGCCACGCCTGTCAGGAAGAGCAGAAGCTGATGCTCACCCTGACCAGACCCAAGTATTTCCTGCCTGTCCACGGCGAATATAAGCAGCTGAAAAAGCACGCCATCACGGCGGCAAGCCTCGGCATCCCCACCAGCAACATCCTCATTGCCGAGAACGGCTCCAACATCATCCTCAGTCAGGACGAGATGAAGCTGGGCGAGCCGGTGACGGCGGGCGCTGTCATGGTGGACGGCCTCGGCGTGGGCGATGTGGGCAACGTCGTCCTGCGCGACCGCAAGCATCTGTCTGAGGACGGCCTCGTCATCATCGTGGCCACCGTGGACAGCAAGACCGGCAAAGTTCTGGCCGGCCCCGACCTCGTGAGCCGCGGCTTCGTCTATGTGCGGGAGAACGAGAGCCTGATGGACGGCGCCCAGAGCATCGTGGAGACGGCTCTTGACCGCTGCGTGGACGAGCACGTCCGCGACTGGAACAGCGTCAAGACCCGGGTGCGCGAGGCCCTGAGCAGCTATATCTACCGCCGCACCAAGCGCAGCCCCATGATCCTCCCCATCCTGATGGAGGTCTGAGTCTGCCCGCAGGAGGCATAACACTTCATGAAACAAAAACCAAGATGGACTCTTGAAATGCTGACCGCTGCGCTGGCGGTGCTCTGCGCCCTGCTGGTGCTGGTGCTTCTGGTGCAGCGCCCGGCCATCTGGCCAGTGCTGGTGGTGCTGGCGGTGCTGTGGTTCGCCCTGTTTGGAGTGTTCCGCTACCGGGTGCGCAGCTGGGTGGCCCGCTGGGTCTGCGGCGGCAGCTTCGAAAAATCGAAGACGCAGTTCAGCCTCGAGCCGCTGAGCCAGCCTGCCGCCCTCCTTTCGGGGGAGACGGTGCTGTGGTACAACACCGAGTTCCGCACCCGTCTGATGAAAGGCGAAGCCCTTCTGGTCCCCCGGGTGCAGAAAGTGCTGCCCGGCCTCGACCTGCAGGAGGCACGCAAGGTCAGCGGCCAGCTGCTCAATCTGGCCGACGGCGTGTGGAGCGCTCACAGCTCCACCGTCCCCGGCGAGGCTGAGAGCATGACCCTTCTTGTCCTGAATGAGGAAACGGCCCTCCGCAAAGTGGAGGCCGAATATAAGGCCAGCCGCCCGGGCTATCTGGTCTTCCTCGTGGACGGCTACGACGACGTGTTCAGCGATATGCTGGACAGCGAGCGCGCCCGCCTGCTGGAAGGCATCAACCGGGTGCTGGAAGATATGATAGGCCGCGGCACGGGCTTTCTGCGCCGCGTGGCCAGTGGCCGCTACATCGCTGTGGTGGAAGAGCGCCAGCTGGAGCAGTTCGCCAAGCGCGGCTACGACGTGCTGGACAAGATCCGCGCCCTCGACCCCAGCGTGAACCTCTCCATCTCCATCGGCGTCGGACGCGGGGCCAAGACCCTGCGGGAGGCTCAGGACATGGCCGTTCAGGCGCTGGATATGGCGCAGGGGCGCGGCGGCGACCAGGCCGCCGAGATGACCCCGGACGGCTTTACCTTCTACGGTGGTGTCAGCCACGGCGTGGAAAAGCGCAGCAAGGTGCGCAGCCGCATCGTGGCCGACCAGCTGGTCAAGCTCATCAAAGAGGCTGACCATGTGGTCATCATGGGCCACCGGATGAGCGACTTGGACGCCATCGGCTCTGCCGAGGGCGTGCTGCGCATCTGCAAGATCTGCGATGTGCCGGCAGTCATCGCCGTGCGCCGTGACGCCACTTTGGCGGGCAGCCTCATCAACGCCCTCATCGCGGCAGGGCAGGAGGACGACTTCATCGACCCCAAGGGCGCTCTGCCCATTATTTCCCAGAGAACGCTCTGTATCGTCGTGGATACATACCAGCTGGGTCTGGTGGAGAGCCGCGAGATACTGGAAAAATGCGGCAAGGTGGCCGTCATCGACCACCACCGCAAGGGCGTCGGCTTCATCGAGAAGGCCGACCTCGTCTGCCACGAGCCCTATGCATCCTCGGCCAGTGAGCTGGTCACGGAGTTCTTGCAGTATGTGGGCGACCGGGACGACAAGCCCAACCGCATCGAGGCCGAGGGACTGCTCTCCGGCATCATGCTGGACACCCGTGACTTTACCCTCCACACCGGCGTGCGCACCTTCGAGGCCGCTGCGGCCCTCCGCCGCTACGGCGCGGAGACGGAGCATGTGCGTCAGCTCTTTGATGTGAGCATGGTGGAGTACACCACCAAGGCCAGACTGGTATCGGAAGCCCAGATGTACCGGGGCTGCGCCATCACCGTCAGCGGCGAGGTGGCCCCCGAGGCCCGGGTGGCCATCGCTCAGGCGGCCAACGACCTGCTGACCATCCAGAACGTGGAGGCCAGCTTCGTGGCCGTGCAGGTGGGCGGCGGCGTCAACATCTCGGCCCGCAGCCTCGGCGCGGTGAATGTGCAGGTCATCATGGAGTCTCTGGGCGGCGGCGGTCATCAGACCATGGCAGCGGCCCAGCTCAAGCATATCACCCCGGAGGCGGCCCACAGCCGCATCCAGACGGCCATCGACCAGTACCGGGAGGCCCAGAAAAAGAGCGGCCTCGAGTCGGAATCCGAACAGAAGAAAAAGGATAAACAGTAATGAAACAGTACGATTATCTTATCGTTGGCGCTGGCCTGTACGGCGCGGTATTTGCCCATGAGGCCAAGAAGGCCGGCAAGCGCTGCCTCGTCATCGATAAGCGCGCTCATATCGCAGGCAACATCTACACCGAAGAGGTGGAGGGCATCAACGTCCACCGCTACGGCGCCCACATCTTCCACACCAACAACAAGGCTGTGTGGCAGTACGTCAACCAGTTCGCGGAGTTCAACCGCTACACCAACAGCCCTGTCGCCAACTATCACGGCGAGATCTACAACCTGCCCTTCAATATGAACACCTTCAACAGGATGTGGGGCGTCGTGACCCCCGCCGAGGCGAAGGCGAAGATCGAGCAGCAGCGCGCCGAGGCCGGCATCACGGAGCCGAAGAACCTCGAGGAGCAGGCCATCAGCCTGGTCGGCACCGACATCTACGAAAAGCTCATCAAGGGCTACACCGGCAAGCAGTGGGGCCGCCCCTGCACCGAGCTGCCCGCTTTCATCATCAAGCGCCTGCCCGTCCGTTTTACCTACGACGACAACTACTTCAACGCCCTGTATCAGGGCATCCCCAACGGCGGCTATACCGCCATGGTGGAGAAGATGCTGGACGGCGTGGAAGTGCGCCTGGGCGTGGACTATCTGGCCGAGAAGGCAGAGCTGGACAAGCTGGCCGACAGGGTCGTCTACACCGGCCCGGTGGACGCCTACTTCGGCTACAAGCTGGGCGCATTGCAGTACCGCAGCGTCCGCTTTGAGACGGAGACGCTGGACACCGACAATTATCAGGGCAACGCCGTCGTCAACTACACCGACGCCGAGACGCCCTACACCCGCATCATCGAGCACAAGCACTTTGAGTTCGGCACCCAGCCCAAGACCGTCATCAGCCGCGAGTACAGCGCCGAGTGGAAGCCCGGCGATGAACCCTACTACCCGGTGAACGACGAGAAGAACGGCGCACTCTACGCCGAGTACAAGAAGCTGGCCGACGCCGAGCCGGGGGTCATCTTCGGCGGACGTCTGGGCGAGTACAAGTACTACGACATGGATAAGGTCATCGAGGTGGCGCTGGACGTCGTGGGCAGGGAGCTGGCGTAAGCGTTGACGTAACAGCCCGATTGCTGTATACTAACCATAGAAATCCACCGGTTTCCCGGTGAGAAGTGAGGGATACTATCATGAAAGTGATTCTGAAGCAGGACGTCAAGGGCATCGGCAAGAAGGACGAGATCCACGAGGTCTCCGACGGCTACGCCCGCAACTTTCTGTTCCCGCGCAAGCTGGCCGCTGTGGCCGACGCCAGCGCGGTGAATATCGCCCGGGGCAAGGAGGCCGCTGCCGACTTCCACGAGGCTGAGAACGTGGCCGCCGCTCAGGCTGTGGCCGCGAAGCTCGAGGGCAAGACCGTGGTCATCAAGGCCAAGGGCGGTGCCTCCGGCCGTCTGCACGGCAAGGTCACCGGCAAGGAAGTCGCTGAGGCTCTGGCCCAGCTGGCCGGTTCTCCCATCGACAAGAAGAAGATCGAGCTGGAGACCAAGGACATCAAGGACGCGGGCGTCTTTAACGGCAAAGTCCGCCTCCATGTCGGTGTCGTGGCTTCCTTCAAGGTCCAGGTAGAAGTGGAGCAGGCCTGATTTGACCGCTATCTGCGCCCCCTCTCGGCAGGGGGCGCTTTTTGGCTTTACGGCATTTATATATAAATAAAGCAGAAGGATAACGACCATGCCGAACGAACGACATTATAACGAACTCAACCTCGAGAGCGTGGGCATCAACCTGCCCTACAATATGCAGGCAGAGCAGAGCGTGCTGGGCGCGGTGCTGCTGAAACCCGAGACCCTGACCGACCTCGTCGAGATCATCCGGCCCGAGATGTTCTACACCCGGCAGAACGCTCAGATCTACTCCGAGATGCTCCGCCTCTTTACCAGCGACCAGACCATCGACTTCGTCACCCTGCTGGACGCCGTCATTTCGGACGGCGTGTTCCCCAGCGCCGACGAGGCGAAAGTCTACCTGACCGGCCTCGCCGAGACGGTTCCCAGCATCTCCAACGTCAAGGCGTATGCGCAGATCGTGCAGGAAAAGTATCTGGTGCGCCAGCTGATGGGTGTCGCAAAGGACATTTTGCAGGACGCGGGCGACGAGCCCGACGCCGACCTGCTGCTGGAAAACGCCGAGCAGCGCATCTATGAGATCCGCTCCGGCCGCGATTCCAGCGCCCTGACGCCCCTTTCTTCCAGCATGGTGGAGACTCTGACAAATCTGCAAAAGATCAGCGGCCCCGACGCCGACAAGTATAAGGGCATCCCCACCGGCTTCCGGCTGCTGGACACCGTCCTCACCGGCCTTGGCCGCGGCGACCTCATCATCCTCGCTGCCCGCCCCGGTATGGGCAAGACCAGTTTCGCGCTGAACATCGCTACCCGCGTGGCCATGCAGCAGAAGGTGCCGGTGGCCATCTTCAGCCTCGAAATGACGAAGGAGCAGCTGACCAACCGCATCCTCTCCGCTGAAGCGGGCATCGACAGTCAGGCGTTCCGCACCGGTGCGCTCCGAGCCGAGGACTGGGAGTATCTGGCCCTCGCCACCGAAAAACTGCACGACGCACCGATTTATATGGACGACACCTCGGGCATCACCATCACCGAGATGAAGGCGAAGATCCGCCGGGTCAATCAGGACCCCGCCCGCCCCAACGTGGGCCTCATCGTCATCGATTATCTGCAGCTGATGACCAGCGGCCAGCGCAGCGAGAACCGCGTGCAGGAGATCAGCTCCATCACCCGAAACCTCAAAATCATGGCTAAAGAGATGAACGTGCCGATCATCGCTCTGAGCCAGCTGTCCCGTGCGGTGGAAAAGCAGGGCAACAATTCCAGCCACCGCCCCCAGCTGTCTGACCTGCGCGACTCCGGCTCCATCGAGCAGGACGCCGACTGCGTCCTCTTCCTGTACCGCGACTCCTACTACGCCAGCCAGAACCCCGACGGCGCGGAGGTGGACGCCGACACCGCCGAGTGCATCGTGGCAAAGAACCGTCACGGCGAGACCAGCACGGTGCCGCTGGGCTGGGACGGCGCCCACACCCGCTTTATGGATGTGGACTTCAAACGCTGATGAACTACGAAGAGATCTTACAGACGGTGCGCGGCTTCTGCGCCCGGGAAAAGCTGCTGGACGGCAAAAAGCATCTCGCGCTGGCTGTTTCGGGCGGGGCCGACAGCATGGCCCTGCTCTGCCTCATGCGCCCGCTGGCCGAGGAAAGGGGCATCGCCCTCACGGTCTGCCACGTCAACCACGGCCTGCGGGGGGAGACGGCGGACCGGGACGAAGCCTTCGTCCGGGAGGTCTGCGCCCGGCTGGGCCTGCCGCTGCAGGTGTTCCATGCCGCTGAGCTGGAAGCCGAGGCAGGAAAGCCCCGGGCGGGGGAGGACTGGGCGCGCCGCCTGCGGTATGCCTGCTTTGAGCGGGTGCTGGCCGACGGGATAGATGCCGTCGCAACTGCCCATACTGGGAGTGACCAGGCCGAGACGCTGCTGTTCCGGCTGGCCAGAGGCACCGGCCTCCACGGCGCGGCGGGCATCCGGCCCAGCCGCCCGGGCTATCTGCGGCCTCTGCTCTGCCTGACGAGGGCCGACACCGAGGCTGTCTGCCGCGCCTGCGGCGAACGCTGGGTCACCGACGAGACCAACGACGCTGACGACTACGCCCGCAACCGTCTGCGCCACGGCGCACTGCCCGCCCTCTGCGGGGTCAACAGCGCCGCCGAGCGCAATCTGGCCCGCTTCTGTGAGAAAGCCGCCAAGGCGGACGAATACTTCGCCCGGCAGGCGGATGCGCTGCTGGCTTCGGCCCGGGCAGCGGACGCAAAAAGCCTGCCCGGCGGGGCGGGATACGCCCTGCGCAGCGGCCAGCCCGTGTGGATGTCAGAGCCTTTGCGGCAGGCCGACCCGCTCATCCTCGACATGGCCCTCCACAGCCTTGTGGAGCCGGTGCGGGACGCGGAGGAAAAATATATCCGCCTGCTGGCCGACCTTGTGGAAAAGGGCAGCGGCGCGGTGCAGCTCACCGACGCCGTCCGCTTCTGCGCCCGGGACGGCGTGCTCTGGCGGGAGAAAGCCGATAAAAACACCCGCCAGCAGGGCGAAAAAGCGGACGGTCCGAAATTTGAAGTATCCCTGCCGGAGGGCGGCGATTATCCGCTGCCCGGCGGCAGAAAGCTGCATATCCGGGTGGTTTCGGCCTGTTTTGAAGAAAAAACACAGGGCGTTCATAAAAAAGACTTAAAAAATCAGGCAGATTATGCTAAAATAAACTCGATATGTCCTGTTCTGCGGCTGCGCTGCCGTCAGCCCGGCGACCGCTTCCGTCCGGCCGGGCGGGGGATAGACCGGGAGCTGCGCAAATGGATGAACGAGGCGGGCATCCCGCCCCGGGAACGGGACACGCTGCCGCTGCTGGCGGCAGGCAGACAGGTGCTGTGGGTCTGCGGAGAGGGCTTTGCCGATGGGCTGGCCCCCGGGCCGGACACCGGGCAGCTGCTGCAGGTGAAACTAGAAAATTTTGGAGGAATCGAATCATGAGCATGAATGACGATATTTTGAAGGTCCTCGTTTCGGAAGAGGAGCTGAAAGCGAAAGTGGCTGAGCTGGGCGCTCAGATCAGCAAAGACTATGAGGGCAGAAACCTCGTTCTCGTCTCCATCCTCAAGGGCTCGGTGGTCTTTATGGCCGACCTGATGCGCGCTGTGAGCATCCCGTGCAGCATCGACTTCATGGTGGTGTCCAGCTACGGCGGCGGCAACACCACCAGCACCGGCCTCGTCAAGATCATCAAGGACCTGGACGGCGACCTCTCCGGCAAGGACGTGCTCATCGTGGAGGATATCCTCGACACCGGCATCACCCTGTCGAACCTCGTGCCGATGCTCAAGATGCGCAACCCGAACTCGGTGAAGATCTGCACCATCCTCGACAAGCCCAGCCGCCGCAAGGCCGACATCGCCCCGGACTACGAGGGCTTCGCGGTGCCGGACGAGTTCGTGGTGGGCTACGGCCTCGACTACGACGAGAAGTACCGCAACCTGCCCTACATCGGCGTACTCAAACCCAGCGTCTACGAAAAGTAAGAAATAAAACCAGAACTGGAGTTGATCCTTTTGCAACCTAAGAGACCTCGTATCAATCCGCTCATCCTCGCACTGGCGCTGGCCGCCGTGCTGATGGTCTGGTCGGTGATGGGCAGCGGGTCGGGCAGCACCAGCGGCTCGACCATGAGCTACTCCACCGTCGTCCATTACTTTGAGCACAATCAGGTCACGGCCTTCACGCTGGACCGCAACACCAGCGTCATCACCCTGAACCTGAAAGAAGGCGACCTGCCCCTGCCGGACGTCTCCTCCACCCAGAGCACGGTGCAGTCTACCGGCGGTCTGCTGAGCGGGATGTTCTCCTCCTCGTCGGGGTCCACCGGCGCAGTGCAGGAGGACGACGGCACCGTCACCGTCCGCTATAAACTGCCCTATGCCTACGTTTTCATCGAGAACGTGGACAAGTATATCGAGTCCTACGACGCGGCGAATCCCGACGCGCCCATGACCTACGACTACACCTCCCTCAAGGAGACCATCCCCTGGATGGAGATCATCTTCTATCTGGGGATGCTGGGCTGCACCGGCTTTTTGCTGTTCTCAATGATGCGGGGCGGCGTCGGCGGTGGCGGCGGCATCATGAATGTCGGCAAAGCCAAGGTCAAGGACGAGCACGAGAACAAGAAGACCGCCACCTTTGCCGATGTGGCCGGTGAAGACGAAGAGAAGGAAGAGCTGAAAGAGGTCGTGGAGTTCCTCAAGAGCCCCGACAAGTTCAACTCTCTGGGCGCACGCATCCCTCACGGCGTGCTGCTCGTCGGCCCTCCGGGTACCGGCAAGACCCTGCTGGCCCGCGCCTGCGCCGGTGAGGCCGGCGTGCCGTTCTACTCCATCTCCGGCTCTGACTTCGTCGAGATGTACGTCGGCGTCGGCGCATCCCGTGTGCGCGACCTCTTCGACAAGGCAAAAAAGACCATGCCCTGCATCATCTTCATTGATGAGATCGATGCTGTGGGCCGTCAGCGCGGTGCCGGTCTCGGCGGCGGTCACGACGAGCGCGAGCAGACTCTGAACCAGCTGCTGGTCGAGATGGACGGCTTCGAGGCCAACGATGGCGTCATCGTCATGGCGGCCACCAACCGTGCCGACATCCTCGATAAGGCCCTGCTCCGCCCGGGCCGCTTCGACCGTCAGGTCTACGTCGGCCTGCCCGACGTCAAGGGCCGCGAGGAAATCCTGAAAGTCCACACCAAGAACAAGCCCCTCGCCCCGGATGTCTCCCTCAAGGTCATCGCACAGCGCACCGCAGGCTTTGCGGGCGCTGACCTCGAGAACCTCGTCAACGAGGCCGCTCTGCTGGCTGCACGCCGCAGCCGCAAGGCCATTACGATGGAGGACATCGAAGAGGCTTCCATGAAGGTCATGGCCGGCCCCGAGAAGAAGAGCCGGGTCGTCACCCCCGAAGAGAAAAAGCTCACCGCCTACCACGAGGCAGGCCACGCTGTGGCGGGCTTCTACTGCAAGCACCACCCCCGTGTGCATGAGATCACCATCATCCCCCGCGGTCAGGCCGGCGGCTACACCATGTATCTGCCCGAGAAAGACCGCAGCTACGTCACCAAGGGCGAGATGTTCGAGGACATCGTGTCCAGTCTGGGCGGCCGCGTAGCCGAGCAGCTTATCCTGGACGACATCTCCACCGGTGCGTCCAACGACCTGCAGCAGGCGACGAACATCGCCCGCCAGATGATCACCAAGTACGGCTTCTCCGAGCGCCTTGGCCCTGTGGTCTACGGCACCTCTCAGGAGGAGACCTTCCTGGGCCGCGACCTCGGTCAGGGCAAGGGCTACAGCGAGACTACTGCTGCTGAGATCGACAGCGAGATGCGGGACATCATCGACGAGGCCTACGAGACCTGCCGCCGCACCCTGACGGAGCATATCGACCAGCTCCATGCGCTGGCACAGGCCCTGATGGAGCGCGAGAAGCTGAACGAGAAGGAGTTCAATGCCGTGATGGCAGGCGAGCCCCTGACCCCGCGTGAGGACCCCGATGCAAAGCCCGCCGAGGCTCAGCCCGCTGTCCAGCCTGTGGAACAGGCCGAGACCGCAGAGGCTGCGGAGCCTGCCGAACCTGCTGAGGCAGTGGATGCCGCCCCGCAGGAAGCCCCGGCCCCCGAAACGCCGGATGAAGGCGAAGCCAACCAGTAAACCAAGAGAAAGGGGAGAGTGTTGTGGAGGAAAATTTTGAACCGGTCGCGCGGACACGGGCCAACTATTACACCCCGGGCAGCCCGGTGCAGTTCGTCTGCGTGGAGCTGCTCAAGGGCGAAGTCAGCGGCGAACACGCGGTCTGTCTGACCTTTAAGAACATTTCCCGCGTGACCCTGACGGCACTGGAGATCCACTTCAAGTGCAAGGGCGTGGACGGCGTCATCCTCTGTGAGGACGAGTTCGAGTACCGTGACCTTACCGCAAAGCCCGGCGAGAGCTTCGGCATGGACGATGCCGTCTTTGTCACCCAGAAGGCCATCACCAGCGTGGACGTTACCCTGCGCAATGTCTACAGCGGCAATAAGGTCGTCCACCTCGAGAGCATCAAGCGGGTGCGCCTGCCGGCCCCCCGCCGCCTGAGCGTCGAGATGCAGAAGGCCCTCGAAGCCCGGATGAACCGCACCGGCATGAAGTTCATGCCCCAGGTCTTCGAGAACGGCTGGTACTGCGCCTGCGGTGCCTTCCACCCGAAGGAAGAGGACACCGTCTACTGCTCCGAGTGCGGCAGTGACCGCATCCTTTTGCAGAACGCGCTGAACACCCTGTTGCAGCCGGAAGCCCCGGTGCGCCAGCCAGAGCCGCAGCCTGCGGCCCAGCCGGTACGCCCGGCTGCGCCTGCGGAGGAGCCTACCCGCATCGTGGGGGCGGCGCAGGAGGAAGCCACCCGTATCATCCCGCCCCGGGCGGCGGAGCCTGCGCCCGGCTATGCGCCTGTCGCTGAGATGGACGCGACCCGCGTGGTGACCCGCGCCCCGGAGCAGGAGGCGACCCGCGTTCTGCCCCGCCAGCCGGAGCCGGTGCGCCCGGCCAAGTCCTTTGCGCCGGACGAAGAGGTGGAAAAGTACGGCACCCGTGTGGTACCCTCGACTCCCGCCGCCGCGCCGTCCCGCCTGCAGGCAAAGCCGCTGGACGAGGAGGACGACTGCGAAGAGGAAGACCCCCGCGACAGCATCGCTGAGACGCTCATCCGCTGGGTGCCGCCCATCACCGCCATCGTGTGTGCGGGCATCGCCCTGTGCGGCTTCGTGTATTCTCAGTTCATGATGTAAAATAGGATGTACGGCGGAGGAGGCAGAGGCTTCCTCCGCTTTTAATTTAAGGAATAACCTCTCAGTCTGCTTCGCAGACATGGCCGGGAGGTGGCACGCCGTAGGCGTGACGGAGAGGTTTAACAAGGAGAGATGATTATGCCTGACGAAGCTTTGCAGGCCGCGTTCGAGATCAAAGCGGCCTGCGACGACATCAGCCGGAAACTGCTGCGCTGGCACTGGGAGGAAAAGCCCGGCGCTCACAGCGTGGACGCCCTGATGAAGCATCTGGCCCAGCGCCAGAAGGAGAGCCCCGACTACTACGAGCGCCTGCCGGAGCTGAATGGCCGCACCGGCTGGCAGCAGCTGGATACCACCCTCTGTATGCGCATCCTGCTGGACCCGGAAAAGGACGCCGCCCGGCCTCTGGACCTGCTGGGCAATACGCCCCACCCGGCAGCGGCCCGCCGCGCTTGCAACGCGGTGCGGATGGCCCGCAACGAGGCCGCCCACGCCTCCGACAGGACCGCAGCCGCACAGGCGGCGATCCGGTTCAACGAGGCCGTGGAGGAGCTGGAAGCGGGCTATGAGGGAACGGCCCTGACTACCGGCGACCTCGAGAAGTATTACCGGATGGCGGAGGACTTTCTGTCTCGCTGCGGCGCGTCGGAGACCATCGAGCCTCAGAAGAAGGCTGAGGACGAAGCGCCCCGCCGTCAGAAGTCCCAGAAAAGCGGCAGCACATCCCGCAAGCGCCAGAGCGGCGGGAATCGTGCCGCTTCGGGCCGGGGGACATCCAGCCGCAGCCGGAATACCTCTGGCCGGAACAGCCGCAGCCGCCAAAATATGCAGACCACGGCCCGCCGCAAGAAGCGTCAGCGCACCCAGAGCCGCGCTCTCACCGTGGTGCTGCTGGCCGTCGTCCTGCTGGGCCTGCTGGTTCGAGCATGGACGATGGGGCTGATGAAGTAACACGCTCTACTGAGGTAGATTATGTGAGAAAGTGACCAAAAAATAACGTACTATAATTATAAAACGTCACTTTATCAATTTGATAAAGTGACCCTGACTGATAAAGTGACCCACTTTATCAGCAAGCCTCAGTTTATCACCTTGAGAAAGTGAGATTTTGGACGATGCTGCGTTAGAAAAATGTCACTTTATCAGATAACGCGCGGGTCTCGGAGGACATCTCAACTTTTTGGGATGTCCTCTTTTTGCATTTCCGGGACAGCCCCCTCATACACTGACGGACAAGGGGGTGTGCGGATGGAGCAGGGGATGGAGATGCTCTTTGCACTGTTCGGCGGGCTGGCGATGTTCCTCTACGGGATGGACAGGATGAGCCGCGCCTTGCAGCGGGCGGCGGGCGACGCCATGAAGCGGCTTATGGCCCGGCTGACGGCCACGCCGCTGCTGGGTGTCCTCACCGGGCTGGCCGTGACGGCAGTGCTCCAAAGCAGCTCGGCGGCGACGGTGATGGTCATCGGCTTCGTCAGCGCCGGGCTGCTGGAACTGCCCCGGGCGGTGGCCGTCATCTACGGCATCAACATCGGCACCACCATGACGGCACAGCTCATCGCCTTCGATGTCCAGACGCTGGTGTACCCGGTGCTGTTTCTGGGCTTCCTCCTCGACTTCGCGGCCCGCAGGCCCCGCTGGCAGGCCGTGGGCGAGGCGGTGTTCTCCTTCGGGCTGCTCTTCGAGGGCATCGACATTTTGGGCCGGGCTTTGCAGCCGCTGGCCGGGCAGGCGGTCTTTCTCGACTGGATGACCCGGGTGAAGGAGTCGCCGCTTCTGGGCATCCTGCTGGGCCTCTCCATGACCATGGTGGTGCAGAGCAGTTCGGCCACCATCGCGCTGCTGCAGAACGTGGCCCGGCAGGCTGGGCCGGACGGCATCCACAGCATGCTGGGCCTTGCCGGGGCGGTGCCGGTCCTTCTGGGCGACAACATCGGCACGACGGTCACGGCCCTGCTGGCCTGCATCGGGCAGGGGAAGGACGCCGCCCGCGCCGCACTGGCCCACAGCTGCTTCAACCTCAGCGGGAGTCTGCTGGCGGCGGTGCTGCTGCCCTGGTTTGTCCGGCTGGTGGAGCTTATCTCCCCCAAAGGTCCGGAGCTGGAAGTCATTTCCCGGCAAATCGCCAACGCCCACACCGCCTTCAACGTCTGCTGCGCCCTGCTCTGGCTGCCTTTTTTGCCGTGGATGGTGCGGCTGGTGTGTGCGCTGGTGCCGGAAGATAGATAACAGAGAAAGCCCGATGCGATGCATCGGGCTTTCTCTTACTTCTTAATTACGCTCTTCCGATACACCGCAAAGGCGATGACAGCCGACAGCACTTCCGTGACCCAGAAGGCGTGCCAGACGCCGGTGGGGCCGAGCTGGCGGCAGAGCAGCCACGCCAGCGGCATGATGAAGATGACGTACCGGCAGAGGGAGATGACCAGCGAGGCCGCACCCTTGCCCAGACCTTCCAGCGCGCCGGAAGAGGTGGTGGACACCGCCGACACCACAAAGCCGAGGCAGATGATGCGCAGGGCGGTCTGGCCGATGGCGATGGTCTCGGGGTTGGAGGAGAACAGGCCGATGAGGGGCGCGGAAGCGGCCATACAGATGACGGTGCCTGCCGCCATGATGACGGCGCTCATGCCGAGGGTGAGCTGGTAGAGCTTTGCCACGCGGGCGTGTTCTTTTGCACCGTAGTTGTAGCCGACGAGGGGGCGCATTCCCTGCACGATGCCGCTGGCGGGCAGATAGAGGAAAGTCTGGAGCTTATAGTAGATGCCCAGCACCACCACATAGCTTTCGGAGAAGGCCGCCAGCAGGCCGTTGAGGAAGGTGACCAGCAGGGAGGGCAGGGCCAGATTCAGGATGGCAGGCACACCGATGGCGTAGAGACGGCCTTCGAGAGAGAGGTCAGGCCGCAGGGCCTTCCGGCGCAGATGGACGGGCGACTCGGTGGTGCTGTAGACCACGAGGTAGATGACGAGAGTGGCGGCCTGTCCGATGCCGGTAGCCAGCGCCGCGCCTGCAATGCCCATGGCAGGCACCGGGCCGAGGCCGAAGATGAGAACGGGGTCCAGCAGGATGTTGCAGACACAGCCCGAGATGAGGGAGATCATGGTGAGCTTCATCCGGCCCACGGCCTGGAAGAGCTTCTCAAAGGCGAGGCTGGCCATGTTCACGGTAGCGAACAGGAAGACGATGGTGGAGTAGGTCACGCCCATAGAGACGATGGTGCCGTCGGCGGTGAACCGGGCCAGGAAGCCGGGCATGATGGCGGTAGCTGTCAGCGTGCAGAGGATGCCGTGGAGCACCGAGAGGGCCATGCCATGGGTGGCGGCGGCGTCCGCCCTGTCGTGGTCGCCTGCGCCCCGGTAAAGGGCCACGAGGGCGTTGATGCCCACGCCGAAGCCGATGGCAACGGCGTTCACGAAGTTCTGGATGGGGAACACGAGAGAGAGGGCCGTCATGGCCTGCTCGTTGATCTGGGCCACAAAGAGGCTGTCCACGATGTTGTACAGCGAGTTCACCAGCATGGAGATGACGTTGGGCAGAGCCATCGACACCAGCAGCGGGAACACCGGCTTCGTCTTCATAAAAGTATCGTTCATGGGGGCAAAAGCTTCCTTTCCTGAAATTTCCGCACAAGAAAAGCCACACAACGGCGGCTTGAAGCGGGCCATTGTGTGGCGAAAAGTAGCAAACATCTATGCTGTAAAAATCCACACGGGTTTTATTGAAGTGCTGAGAAATACGGTGCATCGCAAAAGCGGCGTTACGGGACGTCGCCGGACAGCACCGGGATGCGGGCCGGAAAGGGCAGTACGGGAAGAGCCTTTCTGACCGGCCTGCGATAGGATACCACGAAACGGGTGGATTGTCAAGGAAAAAGTATGACTTTTCACAAAAACCAGCATAGAGAGGAAGCTCAGCTGGATAGAGGACTCACAGGCCTGTCACATCCAGAAATTCAGGAACTTTTTGGGCCGGTGGGGAGTGAAAACATCCAGCTCCTCATCGTCGAAAAGTGCGTCGCCGTTCTGCAAAAGCTTTGAGGCAGTCTCTCTGCCCAGCTCCTTTTCCAGAACAGCAGCGGCTTCTGCCATCCGGGGCGGGCGTTTGTCCAGGGAGTGGGTGTCCGTCGAGATGACGTGGACAAGCTGCCACGAGATGAACTTGCAGAGCGTCCGGCGCAGTTTTGGAGAATCCAGCAGTGCGCCCGCGTTGATTTGGACATAGGCTCCGGCGGCCACCCAGTTGTAGAGCAGGGTGGGGTCTTCGAGGACGTAGGGGTATCGCTCGATGTGGGCGATGAGGGGCAGAACGCCCTGCTCCTGCAGGAGGGCGAAGGTCTGCCGGATGAAATGGGGCTTGTGGGTAGTGGGAAACTCCACCAGCATATAAGAGGTATCGCCGATGCAGAGTGCCTTGGCATCCAGCTCACAGAGCTTGGGGGAGAAGTAGACTTCACAGCCCAGCTTGAAGCGGAACTGCATGGCTTCCGGTCCGGTCGGAAGCGCGGCTGTCAGTGTCTCATAGGCGGCCGCACGCTTTTGCAGGAATGCATCGGGAGTCGTCCACTCACTGTTGAAGTGGCTCGTAAAAGCAATGTTCCGCACACCGTCTGCATACTCTTTTTCCAGCAGACGAAGGGAGATCGAAACATCTTTGGCACCATCGTCAATGTTAGGAAGGATATGGCAATGAAGGTCTGTCATGCTTCATCCTCCGTATGTACGGAATGCTTTTCTTTGCCGTTATGCTGCTTTTTTGACGTCAGGCCGCTCTTTTTGGCTGCTGACTCTGAAATGCCATCGGGGGGACCATAGGAATAATTACTATTATAGTAGTAATATCCGTACCCATAATCCGAGCGCTTGAGCGATTTTTTGGCATCATAACGGGTAAGAACGGCGCCAAGGACTTTTACGCCGGCATCCTGAAGCTTCTCGAGGGCTGTCTTGACGGCGTCGGTGGACGCATACTTGGAGCGGACGACGAAGAGAGCACCGTCCACGATGCGGCCGATGACGGCGGCATCCGTGACCATCGAGATGGGAGGCGCATCGAGGATGACGAAGTCATAGCTCCCGCGCAGCGTGTCCACCATCTCCTGCATCTGGGGCTGGCTGAGCAGCTCAGAAGGGTTGGGAGGGGTGGTGCCGGCCGGCAGGAACGTCAGGTTGGGGATGTCCTTCAGCTCGACGAGGGCGTCGGAGAGCGCCACTTGACGGGACAGGACGTTGGAGACACCTTTCAGATTGTGTCCGGCCTTCAGATAGCGGTGAAGGACAGGCTTGCGGAGGTCGCAGTCCACGAGGACGACCTTTTTGCCGCTTTCCGTCAGAGCCAGCGCCAGATTGACCGACACATTGGACTTTGCCTCTTCCGGGACCGTGCTGGTGACGACGAAAGCGTGGACATCGCCGGAACCGGACAGAAAGTTCAGGTTGGTGCGCAGAGCTTTGTAAGCTTCAACGTAGGCAAACGGCATACCCTTCTGGGTGATGAGCTGAAGCGAACGCTTGCTTGCCGAAGAGTTGGAGATGGTGTTTCGGTTGAACGGATTCCACATGGTATTACACCTCCGGGATAAGGCCGAGTACAGGAAGCTCCAGCTTTTTCTGGATGTCCTCGCTATCGACGATGTAGTCATGGAGCAGGTGGTCGAGAACCAGAATGCCGCAGGCCGCCACAATGCCGCCGAGAGCAGCGGTCAGGACGTACTTCTTCGTCTGAGGGAAGACGGGGTTGCTCGTGATCTCCACGTCGCTCACGACCTTGCAGGAGCCGGCCTCCACCTTGTCCACGATGACATCGGGGGCAGTCTCGGCGATGGCCTGCACGATCTTTCCGGCCAGGGCGGGGTCCTCGTTGGTGACCGTGATGGACATGATCTGGGTCGAGCCCACGCCGTCCACAGAGACGCAGGCCAGCAGCTGACGGTAGGTCATATCCAGACCCAGCTGCTCGATGACGTCGTTCAGGACGATGTTGCTCTTGATGATGACTGCATAAGTGTCGATGAGATTCCGGGCCGAGTTGATGTTGTCACTGGTAATGGAAGCATTGCCGTCCTGCCGGGAATTGACGATCAGATTGACGGAGGCCTGATAGCGGGGCGTCAATACGAAGGTACAGACCAGCAGGCAGATGACCGCTGCCGCAATGCCGGCCGCAGCGATCTGCAATGCGTGGCTCCAGAGAAGCCGCGCCAACTCGAGGAGGTCGATCTCATCCATGTCATGATTTTGTTCCATAATGTTTTTTCCTTCCTAACAAAATGAGATTTTCGGACAGGAAAATTTTATCATTTTACATCTGCACTGACAAGGGGATAGGATAAAATAAAAAAGGTGAAAAGCGTTTCCGACCTCTGGGAGCCATGCTTGACTTTCTGTTTGAGAGCCTTTACAATGAAGTCAAAAACAGGACAAAAGGGGAAAGATGCCATGAAATGGATGATCGCGTCCGACCTGCACGGGTCGGCTTATTACTGCAAGAAGATGGTGGAGGCCTTTGAGCGGGAGGGGGCTGACCGGCTGCTGATGCTGGGCGACCTGCTTTACCACGGCCCCCGGAACGATCTGCCCCGGGACTACGCGCCGAAAGAGGTCATCCCGATGCTGAACGGCCTGAAAAACAAACTCTGCTGCGTCCGGGGCAACTGCGAGGCCGAGGTGGACCAGATGGTGCTGGATCTCCCGGTGATGGCGGATTACTGCATCCTCCCGGCGGGCGAAAAGCTCATTTATGCCACCCACGGGCATATCTATAATGGAAAGAACCCGCCGCCGCTGGCCGAAGGGGACATCCTGCTCCACGGCCACACCCACGTCCCGGCGTGGACGGAGTTCGGGCAGAGGAACGTCTGCCTCAACCCCGGCTCCCTGAGCATCCCGAAGGAAAACAGTCCCCACAGCTATATGATTCTGGAAAACGGCGTCTTCTACTGGAAAGACGTAGAGACGGGAGAAATATACCACACCCGTGTACTGTGAGAAACCGGTGCTTGCAATTACCATACCGGTGTGGTATGATGAAGACGGAAACAGAGAAACAGGGTCTTTTGTCTCGGGTGCTGAGGGGTGCGCGGGGCCGACGGCCTTTTGTTTCCCATAAAAAGTTAGGCAAAACTAACAAAATGACGAAAAACGCACGGGCGGCTTGTGCAGTCTGCCCAGTGAATGACGATCCTTAGGAGGTACTGACCAATGGTTCAGACGACGCTGAAAGTAGACGGCATGATGTGCGGCATGTGCGAGAGCCACGTCAACGAGGTGGTGCGCAAGACTGCGCAGGTGGAGAAGGTGACTTCCTCCCACACGAAGGGAGAGACGGTCATCGTCTCGGCCCAGCCGCTGGATATCGAGGCCCTGAAGGCTGCCATTGCCGACACGGGCTATACCGTGACCGGCGCAGAGGAAAAGCCGTATGAGAAGAAGGGATTCTTCTCGTTTTTGAAGCACTGATGACTTCCGGCCCCGGGGTGGGGCCTATATAAGGAGGCAGGCAGAGATGAGGATACTGGTCTATGGTGCAGGCGTGCAGGGCTGTGAGCTGGCCCACCGTCTGCTGCAGAACAAAAAGAATGTCGTCACCATGCTGGCGCGGGGCGAGTGGAAGGAGAGGCTCGACCAAAGGGGCCTCGTCATCCGCCACTGGGCGCAGTGCCGCACCACGGTGGATCGGGTGGCCACCATCGACACGCTGGCCCCGGACGACTGCTACGACCTCGTTTTCGTGACGATGCAGGCCGGGCAGCTGCCCGACGTGCTGCCCATCCTCAAGCAGAACAGGAGCGAATACTTCGTCTTCGTGGGCAACGACCCCCACGCCGTGGAGGTCATGCAGGCCATGCAGCGCCCGGCGGATAAGATCGCCTTCGGCTTCCAGAGCAGCGGCGGCCACCGGGATGTGGATAAGGTCGTCAGCGCCCACGTCGGTGTGGGTATGACCATCGGCGGGGCTACCGCGCCCCTTTCGGGCGTCTTCCGCTACCGGGTCAAGACGGCTTTCGAGGGCGCAAAGTACAAGCTGACCTTCGTCAGCGACATGGACGGATGGCTCAAGTGCCACCTTGCCCTCATCCTGCCGGCCTGCTATCTCTGCTACGCCTGCAGCGGCGACCTCTCCAAGGCGACGAAGGAGCAGCGTGACCTGGTCCTCGACGCCGCGTGGGAGGCCTGCGAGATGCTGAAAGCCGCCCACATCCCCGTGGACGACAAGGAGAACACCGACTGCTACCGTGCCGGTACGCCCGGCCGCCGGAAGATGGACGCCATGGTCCTGGCGCTCTGTAAGACCCCGCTGGGCCGTCTCTGCGTCTCCGACCACGCGATGCATGCTGTGGCTGAGATGCAGTACCTCGATGAGGCTTTCGAAGGTCTGCGCACCCGGACGAGCGTCCAGATGACGGCGTGGGATACCCTGCGCAGCCAGATGCCCTCGTGGGACATCATGCGGAAAAAGACGGCGAAAGCAAAGCGATAAGTGCATGGAAAAAGAGGCAGATGCGAGTCTGCCTCTTTTTGTGTTTATTCAGCCCAGAAATCTTCCAGCTTTTTCTTCAGCTCCTTCGTATCCCTCAGATACTCCAGATGCCTCCAATGCTTCGGGAAGAGCCGGGCGTACTCGCTCTGGGCAAAGCGGTCGTCGAGGAGCAGCACCACGCCCTTATCTTCCTGCGTCCGGATGACCCGCCCGGCGGCCTGCAGGACTTTGTTCATCCCGGGCCAGCGGTAGGCGTAGTCGAAGCCCGCCCCGTTCTGGGCGTCGTAGTAGCGGCGCAGCATCTCCTGACGGGGACTCACCTGCGGCAGGCCCACGCCCACGATGGCGCAGCCGATGAGCCGGTCGCCCGCGAGGTCCACGCCCTCGCCGAAGATGCCGCCCATGACCCCGAAGCCGAGAAGCGTCTTCTCCGGGCAGGGCGAAAACCGCTCGAGGAACGCCGCTCGCCCGGCGTCGTCCAGACCGCTCTCCTGTACCAGTGTGCCGATGTCCGGGTAACGGGCGGTGAAGTCCTCCCACACCTGCCGCAGGTAGGCATAGCTGGGGAAGAAGGCCAGATAGTTGCCCACCCGGCTGGACGCCAGCGCCGCGAGGGCGTCCGAGATGGGCCGGATGCTGGCGTCCCGCTGGCGGTAGCGGGTGGAGATGGAGGGCAGACAGTAGAGCCCGAGGTTTTCTGCCGGGAAGGGGCTTTCCAGCGCCACGGCCCGGGCCTCGGGACAGCCGAGGACGGTGCGGTAGTAGCCCGGCGGTGTCAGCGTCGCGCTGAACAGCGCCGCCGCCCGCCCTGCCGAAAGGCTTGCGTCCACGAAGGGGGACGGGTCGAGGCAGAGCAGCTGCAATTCAAGGTCACTGCCCCGGGCGGTGAGCTGGGCGGCAAAGTGCTCGTCGTACCGTTCCGACGCCCGCAGGATGTCCTGCACCTCAAAGTAGAGATCCAGCAGGGCCGCGTGGGCTTCGGCGTCGGGATCGTCTTCCAGCCAGTCCTGCAAGGGAGCCGTCAGCGCCCGCAGCGGGGCCAGCAGGGCTGAGGGAAGCTCCTTGCAGAACACCGTGCCGTCCTGAGCGTAGTCGGCGGCGGGCAGCTCGATGGCGGGCGTCTCCGCAGATCCCAGCAGGGAGGTCTGGCCGCTGTCGTCCTCTTCGGCGGCAGTGCTGCCCCGGCGGGGCGCGAGGGTCGAGACCGCTTTCCGTCCCGCTAAAAAGGCTTTGTCGGCCTTGCTCAGAGCTGTCTTAAGGGTGCTTTTGCCCCGCCCGAGTGCGCGTTTTGCCTCGGTGAGGCTGCTCTTGCAGAAACGTGCCGAGTACATGGCCCGCGCCCGCTCAGGCAGATTGTGGGCCTCATCCACGAGGAAGAGCCAGTCGCCCGCGCTGTCGAAGAACCGCCGCAGATGCACTACGGGGTCGAAGAGGTAGTTATAGTCACCGATGATGACGTCGCACCACTCGCTCAGATCCAGCCCCAGCTCGAAGGGGCAGACCGTGAACTGCTTTGCGGCGTCGGCCAGCGCGGCCCGGTCGAAGCGGCCAGTGCCGTCGTCCAGAAGGGCTTTCAGGGCCGTGTTCACCCGGTCGTAGTAGCCGTTTGCGTAGGGACAGAGCTCCGGCAGGCAGGCGGGATGGCCCTCGGCATCCGGGTGGAGGCAGACCTTCTCCTTGGCTGTCAGGGTCACGCTGCGCAGAGCCAGCTTAGAATCAGACGCCCGCAGCCGCGCAATGGCATCCTCAGCGGCGGACTGAGTCGTGTTGCGGGCCGTCAGGTAGAACAGCTTCTCGCCGCAGCCGGTGCCGATGGCCCGCAGAGCAGGGAAGAGGACGCTCATGGTCTTGCCGATGCCGGTGGGGGCCTGACAGAAGAGCCGGACGCCGCTTTTAGACGGCGCGGCAGTGCAGGCGCGGTAGACTTCGCCTGCCAGCGCCCTCTGCCCGGGCCGGTAGGCCGGAAAGGGAAAATCCAGCGCCGAAAGGCTTATGCCCCGCTGCTCCTTCCACGCCAGCTGACGCTGCGCCCAGGGGGCGTACTGCTCGAGCAGATCCTGCAAAAACGCTTCCAGCTCTTCAAGGGTGAAATGCCGCACGAAGCGGAGGATGTCGTCGGTGTCGATTTGGTAGTAGGTAAGCCGGACGTCCAGCTTTTCCAGCCCCTGCTGACGGCCATACAGCGCCCCGTAGACCATTCCCTGCGCCCAGTGGCAGGGGTTCATGTCCTCGGCGATGTCGTCGGCGGGGACGGCTGTGGTCTTTATCTCGTCGATGACCGTCACGCCCGCCTCGTCGGTGAAGATGCCGTCGGCCCGGCCTTCGATGGTGAAGGGGATGCCCGCCGCCTCCCGTTCGCCGGAGAGGAAGACTTCGGCGGCGTAGCCTTCGCCTGCGGCCTTTTGGAGCTTGCGGTGGATGCGTGCGCCCTCGTTGGCGCGGTCGAAGCCGGTAAAGCGGCTGTCGATGCTGCCGGTGCGGAGCAAAAATTCCACCAGCTGGCGGACAGGCAGGCGAAAAGCAGGCATAGCGGGTCACTTCCTTTTAGAATATCATTCCAGCCCCAGCATCCCGGCGCACTGGGCGGCAGCTTCGTCCACCTTGCCGAAGTCCACGGCGGCTCGGTAGTAAGTCTCCAGCTCGTCGTGGCAGGCTTTGGCCTGTGCCATCAGGTCGGCGGCCTGTTCCAAAAGCTCTGCTGCCGCCCGCTCGTTGAAGCGGAGACGGGCGCGGTAGCCCGCCAGATTTTCCCGGTCCACGAAACGGGTACACCGGACGGCCTGCACGCCGGGCAGCTGCACCGGGTGCCACCGGTTGTCGGTGAGGAAAGCCAGCCGGAGGGCCGGGATGAAGAGATGGTCTATCTTGTCGTCGGGATGCATGGCGCAGGGGCAGGTGATGATGTGGTAGCCCCGGGCCAGCGCCTCGGCCCGGATGAGCTCGAGAAGCAGGCGGGAGACGGCGCCGTAGTCGTCATGGAAGACCACATACCGGTCGGCCAGCGCCTGTACGGTGCCGCGGTAGAAGACCGGCCCTTTCGGCGTGATGGCCGACAGCAGCCGCAGCTCTTCGCTGGCCGAGGCCCCCTCGGGCAGGCGGGGGAGAGTCCGGGCGCAGAGCCGCTTGACGTAGCGGCGGACTTTCTCGAAGTTGGCACTGCACGCCTCAGCCCGGCGGCTGTCCAGCAGCAGGCTCCCGGCAGATGCGATATACCGCGCGGCCCGGCTGCGCAGGGCAGTGTTCTGGGCGAAGAGCCGCTTCACCTCGTCGGCGTGGGCGTGGAGGGCGTCGGCGTCCAGTGTGTGGTACAGGCTCACCACCTGCTCCTCTGCGCCCGGGGCGTCCGGCTCCATGACATGGGGTGCGGTGGCGTCCACGATGGCGGCGCGCTTGTCGAGAAAGATGACGCCGTCCAGACTGTCGGGGTCGCTGGCGCAGTGGATGCGCTGGATAGGTTCCCCCTTCTGCTCGGCCTTGACGGCCAGCCGCTTCATCAGCGTCGATTTGCCGCAGCCAGGCCCGCTTTTGATGAGATACATCTGCATCCCCGGTTCCCGCCGAAGCGGCTCAAAATAGCCCTTGAACCCGGCGGGGGTGGTGGTGCCCAGAAAGAAATCAACAGAATCGCTGCGTACAGCATTCATACTCAAACACCTCACTTTTGCTATAGGGTATGCAAAAATGAGGTGGAGGGTGACAAATCAGTAGGTATGCTCGCACACCTCGTGTATTTTATCCCGCAGGGCCACGAAGTCGCCGAAAGCCTCCGGCTTGTTCTGGGGCTGACGGAGCAGGGCGGCGGGGTGGAACGTCCCCATGAAGAGGATGCCGTTCTTCTCAATAAAGGTGCCGTGCTCCTTCGTCACCGAAAAGTCGGCGCGTATCATCCGCTGGGCGGCGATGCGGCCCAGGCAGACGACGATTTTAGGCCGCAGCAGACGGAACTGCTCTCGCAGCCAGGGCATACAGGCTTCGCTCTCGGCGGGCAGGGGGTCGCGGTTCTGGGGCGGGCGGCACTTGACGATGTTGGCGATATAGCAGTTGGAGGCACGGTCGAGGTCGATGGCGAAGAGGTATTTGTCCAGCAGCTGGCCGCTGCGTCCCACGAAGGGCAGGCCCTGCTCGTCCTCGCTCTGGCCGGGGCCTTCGCCCACGAAGAGCACCTCGGCATTCTCCACGCCCTGCCCGAACACCACGTTGTGCCGGGTGGTGTACAGCGGACAGCGCTGACAGGCGAGACAGTCGGTTTTCAGTGTTTCCCAATCCATAAGCTCAGTATCCTCTCACAAACTAAATGACATTTTCTTAACAAATCATCGCACGATTTCTTCCTTAAAATATACCACAAAATTCAAGATTTGTCTTGAAGTTTTCTGACTCTGTGCTAGAATAAAAAAGAAGGGCATATCTGTGATGCCCGGAATAATTGCAAAGTAATTTCGGAGGTAATCAACAATGGCTGATATGTTTGCACCCCTGGTAGCCCAGCTGAAGGCAAACCCCAAGACGATCGTTTTTACCGAGGGCAATGACCCCCGCATCCTGGAGGCCGCAAGCAAGCTGCTGGCTGAGGGCGTGTTGAAAGTTGTTATGGTCGGCAACGAGGCAGAGTGCAAGGCTGCTGCCGCTGCTGGCAATTTTGATATTTCCGCTGCTGAGATCATCGACCCTGAGAACTACGCCGGCTTCGATGAGATGGTCAACACCATGGTCGAGCTGCGCAAGGGCAAGCAGACCGCAGAGGAGTGCACTGCTCTGCTGAAGAAGTCCAACTACTTCGGCACCATGCTGGTCAAGATGGGCAAGGCTGACTGCCTGCTGGGCGGCGCTACCTACTCCACTGCCGACACCATCCGTCCCGCTCTGCAGCTGGTCAAGACCAAGAAGGGCGCTCATCTGGTGAGCTCCTGCTTCATTCTGGACCGTGACTGCGGCGAAGAGGGCCTGAAGCGCATCGCTATGGGCGACTGCGCCGTCAACATCGACTACACCGATACCGTCGATAAGGCTACCGGCGAGGTCAAGGTCGCTGCTTCTGCCAAGCTGGCTGAGGTGGCTGTCGAGACCGCTAAGACCGCTAAGCTGTTCGGCATCGACCCGAAGGTCGCTGTCCTGAGCTTCTCCACCAAGGGTTCCGGCAAGGGCGGCACCGTCGCTCTGAGCCACGACGCTGTCATCAAGGCTCAGGAGATGGACCCCGAGCTGGCTATTGACGGCGAGCTGCAGTTCGACGCAGCCGTTGCTCCCGAGGTCGCACAGGTCAAGTGCAAGGGCAGCAAGGTCGCCGGTCAGGCCAACACCTTCATCTTCCCCTGCATCGAGGCCGGCAACATCGGCTATAAGATCGCACAGCGTCTGGGCGGCTACGCTGCCTACGGCCCCATCCTGCAGGGCCTGAACGCACCCATCAACGACCTGTCCCGTGGCTGCAACGCCGACGAGGTCTACAAGATGAGCCTCATCACCGCCTGCCAGTCCTGAGCTGACACCCGGTTGAACTGAAAAGCTGAAAAGAGCCGCTGCCGCATTCTGCGGGCAGCGGCTCTTTTGGCTATACATCGACTGTGGTTTATGGTATGATAAGCATAAGAAGCCCCGGCAGAGAAGGAGAACATTCGAACGTGAAAATAAAAGCTTTGGCCTTTGTCCTCATGGCGGTGCTGCTTTTGTGCGGCTGTGGGCAGAAGAGCGAAACGGCGGCTGCGGCCCCGGCTCAGGCGGTCACAGCGTCCGCTGTCCGGAGCAGTACGGCTCGTCCGGTGAGTACCGGCGTTACGCCGGAACAGTTCGGGGCGAAGGGTGACGGGATCGCGGACGACCTGCAGGCTCTGCAGGCCGCGATGCAGCAGGCCAGCGCGGCCGGTCGGCCTCTCGAGCTGACGGCGGGGGCGGTCTACCGCTTCTCCTCCTGCCTCGGGCTGCCCAGCGGACTGACCATCCAGGGAAACGGCGCTGTCCTGCTCAGTGATATTCAGTACCCTGACCTGAGAGAGGACCGTGTGGCGGTGGAGCTTATGAAAGACTCTGATGATGACCGCGCCCACGACGTCCGGCTGGAAAATGTGACCTTCCGGGCAGCGGACAGCTGTCAGGCCAACTATATGCTCCGGGTGATGCTCGCCCGCAATGTGGAATTTGTGGGCTGCACCTTCGACTGTGAGCCCAACGAGTGGGGGCGCGGCGCCGCCGACCTGTATGGCGGCAACGAGAATATCCGTTTTGAGGGCTGTGTATTCCGTCAGATGACCTCCGGCGCGTCCGGCGGCATCTGGGTGCGCAACTGGACGGACAGGGTGGAGAGCCGGAATATCCGCTTCCAGAACTGTGAATTTTACAAGTCCGGTGCCGACGAGCTGCTGGCGGTCTGGGGATGGGGCGGCGCGGTGCGGGATGTCGTCCTCTCGGGCTGCAGCTTCTATGAGACACAGACGCAGGAGGCGCTGGACGCCGATCATCGCCCGGTGTGGTTCATCACGCTGGGGCAGAGCGGTACCACCGACGTCCGGATGGAGGATTGCACCGTCCGTGCGGAGTATTGCGAGACCATTTTCCGTATGGTAGGCGATAAGACCCGCGCCGTCGTGGACAACTGCGACATCACCATGAAACAGCCGGACAGCATGGCAAAGCACGATATGAAAAAGGGCGCGAACCCCATGCTGACCCGGGGCAATGACCGTGCCGACGGCAGCACGGTCATCCAGAACAGCCGCATCACCCTGAGCGGCGACAACGGGCGGCGCATCTGCTATCAGCTCAGCGCCTTGAAAGGGAATACGCTGGACGTCTCCCTCGGCTACGGCATCGCCGGCACGAAGGAAGTCAGCGGCAACACCATCCGGGGCCGGATACGGCATAAAGTCTTTCAGGACTGCTCCGGCGTGGAGAATAACAATGTAGAAGTGCGGAGATTCTCGATTCTGGGATGAACCGCTCATAAAAAGGAGGTTTTATCATGCGAAGAAAATTTATTGCGGCGGTCACATCGGGCGTTCTGGCCCTGACGGTCATGGCAGCTCTGCCCACCCATGCGGAGGCGGTGAGCATCTGGCTTGACCTTACCCCGGGGACGGAGAGCGTCGAGACGTTCCAGTACAAGGACTATGCAGACCGCTATTCGGACGCCTACGAGCTCTATGGTTACGATGCTGAGGCGCTGTTCAACCACTATGAGACGGTCGGCAAGGCCGAGAACCGGGTAGGACGCTTCAAGAAGACGCCGGAAGAAGATGACCGGCATCCCTATGTGTGGGACGCCGATGAGCCGCTGGATCCGCTGCCGCCTTTGGACTTTCACGCGCAGCCGGACTGGTTCGATGCCCGTACCCTCCCGGAGAACCTGTCCAACGTCCGTATCATAAAAGAATATGAGCAGCTGGAAGCCTTTATAGAGAAAGACGAGTGGATCGGAGACCCCGTTCTGGTGCGGAAGGAAGAGCTCCTGAATGAGATGAGCAGCCGCGCCCGGAACTATAGAGGCCAGCGCGGCGGAGCTGACTATCTCCGCGCCATCAGTCAGGACATCGACGTGCTGCTTGATTTCATGGGATAAGGATGCTATAAGATGAAAAGGGAAGAGCCTCACCGCAAAGCGGTGAGGCTCTTCCCTTTGGTGGAGCACAGAGGGTTCGTCTGGCTCACGTGTGGTGGACGGACTGCAACGCCGGACGAACGCGTGCTTGAAAATATCGCTGCATAGCGTCACTATTGTGCTTTCTATTTTACCGAAACGCATCCATCACTAAATCATTTTGCAGATGCAGGAACAAATTCAATTTTAACCTTCATTCCCATCCCGGCAGCAAGCCGCTGCAAGGTACGAAGAGACGGGTTTGCATTGCCGCGTTCCAGTTTGCTGATGTCGGTCTGTGCAATACCCGTGCGCTCCGAAAGTTGCTTCTGGGTCAAACCGCTTTCTTTGCGGGCCTTGAGCATGGCTTCAATTACGGAAAATTCCGGGTCAAGTGCGTCCCATTCGGCCTTGAATTCAGGGTCTTTCATCTGCTCATTCAAAAAATCGTTGAAGTTTGTCATTTGGAATTCTCCTTTCGGGCAAGATAATCTGCGCGATATTGTTTTGCCAGTGTGATCTCTGAAGCAGGTGTTTTCTGGGTCTTCTTGATAAATCCATTTGTGAGGATCACCTTTTTACCAACCACGAAGAAATACAGCACGCGGGTAATATCCGACCCAAACTTGGTACGAATCTCAAAAATTCCATCATCCAGTGCTTTGGAATACGGTTCCCTTAAAAATGGCCCCTCCTCGCGGAGCAACGCAACGGTACGCAAAACTTTGGCTTGCATTTTCTTATCCAGACTTAGGATAAACTCTTTGGCTGGCTCGGAGCCATCGGCTTTATCGTAGAATTCAATTTCATATTCCTGCACGGCTGCACTCCCTTTGAATAGTGGATTTATCTCATATACAGTATAGCGGATATATCCTCTATTGTCAAGACCATCTCTTTACATCTTATCTCCTTTATGGGATAATAATGGCATTTTAGACTATAAAGGAGAATATTATGACCTACTCTGCCGATTTTCGGAATAAGGTTGTCCAGCTATACAACAGTGGCACAAGTACCGCTGATCTCTGTGCCCAGTTCCATATTTCTCGCAGTATCTTATACCAATGGAGCGAAGAAGCAAAAGTTTCAAACATTTCTAAACGCGATCTTGCAACGCTTCAACGCCATGTTGCAACCTTGGAAAATGAAAATTCCATCTATCAAAAATCTCTTGCTGCTCTTGATTTGTCCATAGACAACAAGGTGCAAATTATTGATGCCTTAAAGTCAGAATACAGCTTCTACACACTTTGCCGTTTGCTGAATCTTTCAAAATCCACTTACATAAATAGACAGAAAAGTGCACTGATTGAAAAGCAACTAGATGTAGAAGATACGCTTTTGAAAGAAAAAATCACTATCATCTTCCAGAAAAGCGATTACCGTTTCGGTGCAAAAAAGATTCGCGCAAAATTGATGGAGCAAGGCTATACTGTTAGCACAAAACGTATTGTGCGGCTCATGAAAGAGCACGGATTAAAACGTAAACAAGCACTTCCAGAGAATGCTACTTTTCAGCGGCACTATACTTATCGTCCCAATCTCGTAAAGCAAAATTTTACCGTTGAAAAGCCAAACAGCATTTGGGTCAGTGACATCACCTATGTTAAGGTAAACACTTCTATCGCATATATCTGTGTTATCATCGACCTATTTTCTCGAAAAGTCATTTCACACGCCGTTGCCGAATTCGCCGATGCAGAACTCACGATTCACACATTCAAATTGGCCTATCAAAATCGGAACCATCCGCAAGGGTTAACATTTCATAGTGACCAAGGCGCACAGTATACCGCAGTCAGCTTTCGTCAACTACTTCTTGACTTTAATATACACCAATCCTTTTCCAATATAGGCAATCCACTTGATAATGCTGTGGCGGAATCTTTCTTTGCTTCGCTTAAAAAAGAACAGTTCAAATTTCATTTTTATGAAACTGTCTCCGAATTAGAGGAAAGTCTATCAGAATATATTGATTTTTATAACGATTACCGACCGCATGAATGTCTTAAACAGCAAACCCCAAATCAATTTGAAGAATCATATCAGCAACAAAAATAAAGGCGAGAGTATCCGATACTGTCCGAAAATAACAGTACCAAATACCCTCGCCCTTTCAATTGGTGGAGGCGATGGGAGTCGAACCCATGTCCGAAAAGAGTTCAGCGTAGGTGTCTCCGGGTGCAGGCGATCTACAACATTCCCTCCGCGTCACGCCGATCGTCAGGCTAACGCTTCAGTAGCTTCATGAGTTCCTGCCGGTCCGCAAAGCTTAGGTCCGTTCAGGTGCTGTGTCTAAAGGACGCCCCGGCCCCACACGACACAAGAGTGGGCGGAACGCGCAGCACTCAGGCTGCGAGCAACTGATAATTATTGTTGTCAGTTAATTTTTTGGAGGAGTTTAGAGCAGTTCCCCCACTGCTACCCGCTGCCCAGGCCTCGCTCCCCCCGTCGAAACCTTTACGCCCCCATAAAGCGCATGTTGCCATGCGCAGAAAGCTTGGTGTTCTCAGGGCAGGAATGCTACCTGAAAGAGATTTAGTAGAATTTGCCGTTGGACTTCACGGCCCGGTCGATGGAGCGCTTGGCATCGCGCTTGGCGGCGTCGGCACGCTTGTCGTAGAGCTTTTTGCCCTTGCACAGGCCGACTTCCATCTTGACGCGGCCATGCTTGAAGTAGAGAGAAAGGGGAACGAGAGTATAGCCCTGCAGCTTGCACTGCTGGTGCAGACGCCGGATCTCAGTCTTGTGGGCCAGCAGACGCCGCACCCGCAGAGGGTCCTGATTGAAGATGTTGCCGTGGTCGTAGGGGGTGATGTGCATTCCCTTGACCAGCAGCTCGCCGTCCTCAATATCGACCCAGCTGTCTTTCAGGTTGACGCCGCCGGCACGCAGGCTCTTGACCTCGGTGCCTTTCAGATCGACGCCCGTTTCCAGCGCTTCGAGCACGAAATACTCGTGACGCGCCTCGCGGTTTGTGGCGATGGTCTTTGTCGCCGGACGTTCCTTGGCAGGTGCCATGAAGCGCGCCTCCTTTCCTTTACTGTTTTGTCATTATATCACATTTTGCTGGATTTTCAAGAGCGATTTTTGAAAGAATCGTTAAGGTTCTATAAAATCTGCTCTTTACAGCTCGTCGCGGCCGGAGAGCGCGCGGTAAAGCGTCGTCTCATCGGTGTACTCGAGGCTGCCGCCCACGGGCAGGCCGTAGGCCAGACGAGTGGTCTTGATGCCCAGGGGCTTGATGAGCTTTGCCAGATACATGGCCGTGGCCTCGCCCTCGACGGTGGGGTTCATGGCCATGATGACCTCTTTCACCTCGCCGCTGCCCAGCCGGGCCAACAGCTCCTTCACCGAGAGCTGTTCGGCACCGATGCCGTCCATGGGGCTGATGAGGCCGTGGAGGACATGATACAGGCCGTGGTACTCCCGGGTGCGCTCAAAGGCCTGCACATCGCGGGGCGTCTCGACCACGCAGATGGTGGAGCGGTCCCGCTTGGCGCTGGAACAGATGGGGCAGAGCTCGGCCTCGGTGTAGTTCTGGCAGACGCGGCAGCGGTGGAGCCGGGTGTGGGCGTTCTGGATGGCCTCGGCCAGTGCCGCGGCGTCCGCGTCCGACATACTCAGCACCTGATAGGCCATCCGGGTCGCGCCCTTGCGGCCGATGCCCGGGAACTGGCTGAACTGCTCAATGAGCTTTTCCAGCGGCGCTGCGGTGTAACCCATGCGTATCCCTCCCGCTTAGAGGCCGGGGATGTTCAGACCGCCGGTCAGCTTGCCCATCTCGGCCTCGGCAGTTTCGTCCACCTGCTTGACGGTGGCGTTGACGGCGGCGGCCACCAGGTCTTCCAGCATCTCGATGTCGTCGGGGTCAACGGCCTCGGGCTTGATGGTGATGCCAAGGATCTCGTGCTTGCCGTTCATGCGGACAGTGACCATCTCGCCGGAGGCGCTGCCGGTGTACTCGGCAGCTTCCAGCTCGGCCTGCTTGGCCTTCATGTCATCCTGCATCTTCTGAGCCTGACGCATCAGGGCGTTCATATCGGGGCGGCCAAAGCCTGCGGGCATTCTTGCTTTCATAATTGGTTCTCCTTAAAAGTTATTATTTATCTTTTTTTTCTTCGCGCTGTCCTCAATGCTCACGTCCAGACCCAGCTTTTCCAGCGCGTGGAGTGACTGTTCGGCATTGGAGGTGTGCTTTGCGGCGGTGCGGGGCTCGTAGGGGCCGATCGGCACCGCGACGCCTGACACCTGCGCGATGAGCTTTTTGATGAGCCGCTGGCTGTCCTTGTTGACACGGATGAAGTCCCGGAAGGTCTTGCCGCCGTCGATGAGCACCCGTGTGCCATCGAAGTACGCCTTCGATTTGCGCAGGTAGCTGTGAAGCATCGGGTCCTTCTCCTGTAAGAGCTTGACGACCTCACTCCACTGCTCGAAGGGATTGACGCCCTCTGCGGCCACCTTGCGGGGTCGGCTGAGAGCCGGGTCGGCGGTGTACTCCGGGGCAGGTGCTGCCGGCGAAACCGTTGCAGCGGACTCCACCGGTCTCTCTTCCGGTACGGGCGGTACAGGCGCAGTGACCGGCGCAGTCGGCTCATCCCAGGGCAGGGGGGCCGACTCCGTCACCGGCGGCTCGTCGGGCGGTGGTGGAAGCTCTTCATCTGCGGGCGCGGGGGACTCTGGAATATCCGGGACAGCGGCCTTCGGCTCTTCAACGGGCGCGGGAGCAGGCTCCTTTTCCACTGCCGGTGCGGCCATAGGTTCCACGGGTACAGCAGGTGTACTCATGAAAGGCTGCGGCGCAGACTGAATCGGTGCCGCAACAAAGGGCCGGACGACCGGTGCGGCAGGAGCGACAGTCTGCACAGGCATTGCCGCCACGGGGACAGCTGCGGCCTGCGGCGGCTCCGAGAGGGTGAAGAGGGCCAGTTCCAGCTCGATGCGCTGGTCACTGCCCCGGGTCATATGCTCAAGGGCGTTGCCCAGCGTACGGATGGCCCGGATGGCCTCCCGCTGGCCCAGCTGAGGGCCTTTTTCGAGGTACTGCTGTTCCTCTTCGGGGGAAACACCGGACAGCAGGCTCTGCCCGCCGGGCAGAGCCGCCAGCATCAGGGCGCGGTAGTGGGCGATGAGCTCTTCCGTCAGACGCTTCACATCCACCGACTGCTGCCGCAGTGCGGCCAGCTGAGCCAGCGCCGCTGCGCCGTCCTGCGCTTCCAGAGCATCCGAAATATGGAACAGGTAGCTCCGGTCGGTGACGCCCGCCATCCGGCGGACAACATCAGCATCGATTTTTGCGGTCACGCCGGCGCAGGTGTCGAGGATCGAGAGAGCGTCACGCATGGCACCGTCGGCCAGGCGGGAGATCAGCTCTGCACCACCGGTCGTCAACTCTAAGCCCTCTTGTCCGGCGATATACTCGACCCGCTGGGCGATGTCTTCCGGCCCGATGCGGGTGAAATCGTACCGCTGGCAGCGGGAGAGGATGGTGGCCGGGACTTTCTGGATCTCGGTCGTGGCGAGGATAAAGATGACGTGGGCGGGCGGCTCTTCCAGCGTTTTCAGCAGCGCGTTGAAGGCCGCTGTGGACAGCATGTGTACCTCATCGATGATGTATACCTTATAATGACAGGCACTGGGGGTGTAGGCTGTCTCGTCCCGCAGGTCGCGGATGTCGTCCACACCGTTGTTGGACGCGGCGTCCATCTCCACCACGTCGAGGATGCTGCCGTTGTCGATGCCCCTGCAGATCTCGCACTCGCCGCAGGGGTCGCCGTTATGGGGGTGGAGGCAGTTGACCGCCTTGGCGAAAATCTTCGCGCAGGTGGTCTTGCCCGTGCCGCGCACGCCGGTAAACAGGTAGGCGTGGCCTACGCGGCCCGACGCTATCTGATTGCGCAGCGCCGTGACGATGCCGCGCTGTGCGACGACATCCTCAAACCGCTGGGGTCTCCATTTGCGGTATAATGCGCGATACATCGGTGCTTCCCTCCCGTCAGTAATAAAAAATCGGACAGCGCTGACGGGGTTTGACCCCCGCCTTGCGTAACTCGGCATACGGATGCAGGCTGACTGAAACGCACGGGGCGCGCCGCTTAAGGCTGCTTGGTTCCCCACCTGACCTGGTTCACTGCGGCTCCATCGTACAGGACCCGCATCCGTATGCCGAACCACGCAGCAGGCGCTGTCCGACAAGGCACACGATTCGTGTGCCTTAGTATTGTACCACA
Source organism: Faecalibacterium longum (assembly GCF_040094125.1). NCBI lineage: Bacteria > Bacillati > Bacillota > Clostridia > Eubacteriales > Oscillospiraceae > Faecalibacterium > Faecalibacterium longum. Next base: position 117,702 of record NZ_JBBNIH010000170.1, on the reverse strand, counting down.
GTTCGGTGAGGAATGCAAGAGGAAGCTAAGGCTGCTCCCATCCGGCCCGCAAAAGCTCCAGTGCGTGTGTTTCAAGCCGGGAAACGTAACTCCGGCTTATTTGGAGCAGCTTTGCCGTTTCCAGCTGGGTCAGCGGCGGCTGGCCCGCCAGACCATACCTTAATAATATGAGTTTCCGCTCCCGGGCAGGCAACCCCTCGATGAGGCGGCGCAGGCGCTGGGCATCGTCCTGTTTTTCGCAGCTGTCCTCCATGCAGAAGCCGTCCTGCAGCACATCGGCGAGGGTAAGGGCAGAGTCTTCCTTTCCGGCATCAAGAGTCTCCTGAAGCGAGAGGGTGGGGGCGTTCTTCCGCTCCCGCCGGAAGTGCATCCGGAGCTCGTTTGCTATCCTCACCCCAGCGAACGCCGGACGGAGAATCGGAACCATCTCCACCGCCCTCGGGGGCGTTGTCGTCCTCTTCCGGGTCTACCGGGAAGGTGGTCCAGTCGATTTCATCCTCCAGTGAACCGAAGAGCACCACATGCGCCACCTTGCCGTCCCACACCACCTTGCGCACCACCGTGCGGATGGCAGCGCGCTTCTGCGTCACGGTCATGTCGTCGATGTTGTTGTGGAACACGGTCAGCAGCTGCCGCATCACGTCAAACTCGATGCCGCCCAGAACACCGTTGTCGGTGAGGCTTTCCAATTCCCGGATGCGGGAACTCAGGGTGGCATCCTGTGCATTCAGCTCCTCGATGCGCTTTTTCAGGTGGACTGCGGCGGTGCTGTCTCCAAAATCGGCAAGGGAGTCGATGAGGGCGGTGATCTTCCGCTGCGTCTCGGCTTGCGCCTTGCGCAGGGCAGAAAGCTTGGTCTCACACTCGGAACGATTGCCCGCATGGGCAGACCGTGCCTTTTCCAACTGCTTCATAAAGTCGCTGGAATGGTCGGCAAGGTGCTTGACCTGTTCGCAGATGGCGGCATCCAACAGATTGCCGTTGGCGTTGGACACGCTGCAAAGCTCCCGGCGGCTGCGCTCCTTCAGCTTGCACATATAGGGAAAAACCACCCGCCCGTCTGCCGTTTTGCGCCCGGTGACCTTGGGGTACATCCGGCTGCCGCAGGAGCACCACAGCAGACCGGTGAGCAGAGCTTCGTTGCCCCGGGATGCGTGGTAGGACTTGGATCTGTTCCGCTCCAGCGATTCCTGCACCCGGATCCACCGGTTGGAGGAAATGATGCCGGGGTGTTCGCCCACCGAAACGATCCACTCGCTGATGGGATTGTACACAGTTGCACGCCCCTTTTCCTGATCGCTGCGGTTGTAGGCAAGCACGCCCCGCACGCCGTCAAAATCGGACTCCGGGGAGAACAGCTCTGCCTCGTTGTCCACAAAATACTGATAGGCGTCCTTGTCTGCAATCAGGTAGACAGGATTCTGCAAAATAGACTTGATGGAGAACCGGGTGAAAGAACGCCCGGTTTTTGTTTTGATGCCCTGCCGCAGCAGCTCGGTCTCGGTCATGGTCAGGGAATCGTACTGCTCATAGAGGTCGAAAATTTTGTAGATGATCTCTGCCTCATCCGGCAGCAGCTTCAGCTTGCAAGCCTTTTTGGTCTTGCCGTCCACCGTGATGCTCTTGACGCTCTCGGAAGCATAGCCCGTGGGGGTCATGCCGCCCAGCCAGCGCCCGGTCTTTGCCAGTTCGTGCATATTATCCCGGATGCGCTCTGCAATGGTCTCCCGCTCCAGTTGACTGAACACGGATGCGATGTACATCATGGCACGTCCCATGGGGCTGGAGGTATCAAAGCTTTCCCGGATGGACACAAAGTCGATGCCCAGCCGTCCAAGCTCTTCAATCAGGCTGGAAAAATCGCTGATGTTGCGGCTGATGCGGTCCAGACGATAGACCACGATGGCACGGATCTTCCGCTCTTTGGCCGCAGTCATCATCTTTTTGAAGTCCGGGCGGTTCAGGTTGCCGCCGGAAAAGCCCTCGTCCTCAAAGACGACCGCTTGCTGTGCTGCGGCATCGCCGTAGTGGGTGCGGATGTATTCGCGGCAGAGGTCGATCTGATTTCCAATGCTCTCGCCCTTGCCGGTGTAGCGGGATTTGCGGGAATAAATTGCAATGATGTCGGCAGTTTTGGCCATGAGATACTCCTCCTGTTGTCTGGTGGCCGTAGATGCGGCTATTGTAGCATGACAAGCCATCTTGGCAAAGAAAAATAACGATAGTTATATATATTCATCACAAACAGAACGGAGGTGTCAAGGATGTAAACGGTCAAAAAAGGGGGGCTACAAACTGGCCATGCGTTTTACCAAGGGCAAGCACGCATTTGTTGTTGCCACCCACACGGACAGGAAACACATCCACAACCATGTGATTTTCAACTCTACGGCACTGGATGGCACCAGAAAGTTCCGGGATTTTTTCTTTTCGGCGTTGGCAGTGCAGCGGTTGAGCGATCTGATTTGCTTACAGGGATCAACTTGCGTGAATTTTCACGCAGATTAGCCTCTCTTTTTTACACAGCCAATGCCAATTAGCACTTGAAAACGAAATGCTGCGCAAGTATACTATACTAGTCATGTTGTACAAGTTTGAACGCGAACTGATATATCAGTTGACCATAAAAGACATACCAGAATTGAAGTGTGCGGCGGGGTCAAAACCCTACGAGGATGAAAATGAAATTCGATAGAAGACTTACAGATAAAATCTACACTTCCGATACGGTAAGGCTGGGGAAAAATGCATTTCAGGCTATGCAGGAGACGATCTATCATAATGGCGGTGTCGGAACCATTGCCGGGTACTATGATGCCGAATTGTCGATCCTGTCGGTCAGTGATCTGTTGCTGCATAATCTGAACCACAGCTATGAGTCTCTGATGGAGCAGACAAAGGGTTCGCTGAAGAATCTTTTCTATAAGAAAGATGCCACATTCCTTGACAATGCGCACTTTCGTCAGATCAAGGGCGAAGGAGAAGGCCGGATCCTTACAGCAGATGGCTCTCCCGTCTATGTGCGTCTCTATAAAGAAGATGTAGTCGATACGAATGGAACACCGATCTGGATCATGTCAGTACAGATGAACTGGGCGTATGAGAACCTTGCGCTGGTCAATGAATCCATCCATTCTGCACTATGGTATTTTGAGTGTAATGAAAACAGTGAGATCGTTCATGTGAACTGGAGCCATGCGTTTCGGCAGATCCTTGGTTATCATGACATTCTGGATTTTCCGAACAAACTGGATTCGTGGTCGAACCTTCTGCACCCGGAGGACTATGACCGGGTAATGCAGCTGCTTTTGGAAACGATTGCGGACAAAACCAATGCTACAAAATATAATGTTGAGTACCGACTGAAAATGCAGGATGGCCAATACCAGTGGTTCCGGGCATCGGCGGAGGTGATACGCCGTCTGGATGGCTCGGCCAATCGAATTGCCGGAATCATCAGCAACATTGACGCGGAAAAAAGAAGCCGGATGCAGGCGCAGCGGGCAGCGGCATTTCACCGTGCATTTACCAGCGCAAACCTCTGCGAATACTATGTAAATCTGGAAAAGAACACCTTCGATACTTTCAAAGTGGAGCCCTCTTTGATGACGGCCTTTGAGCAGAACCACACATGGGATGGACTGGTCAGATTCTTTGTGGATAACTATGTGGTTGAAGAGGACAAAAAGTCTGTAACGAATTTCTATAATCGCGCTTACATCACGGAAAAATTAAAGGGACTTGAGACGGAGCTGCGTCAGGATTGCCGCATCGTTCTGAATGGGGAGGAACGATGGGTCAGCAACGTGGTCATGCGCGGTGAGATCGAAGATTCCGAATATGCGATGATTTTTCTGCGGGACATCACAGAGTCCAAAACAGAGATGGCACGGCGGATGCAGATGGCCTCAGATAACGCATCGATGGATCTTTTGATCAAGAGTATGGTGCGTCTGCTGGACCGCTTTGTCGTCTGCGATCTGGAGAATGACCGGTATCGGTTCTATAATCTGCAAGGTGAAATGATATACGCGCCGACGGGAACCTACCATGATTTTGTGGAGCAGGTGGTTGCAAAGTATAAGACACTGGAACCGCTGGACGCATTGGCTGCTTTGATCTCGCCGGAAAATATCCGAAAGAATCTGCAGGGCGAGAACGACATCTACAAATTTGAATACTGCTCCATAGACGAAAACACCTATAAGATCGCTTCCTTCATTCCGCTGGAGTGGGATGGCACAAAGCTGGTCAAAGCACTGTTGGCATCTATGGATGTGTCACAGGAGAAAAAGGCCGAGATCGAATCCCATAAGGCACTGAAGGATGCGTACCGGGCGGCGGAAAACGCAAGCCGCGCCAAGACAGAATTTCTCTCCAATATGTCCCATGATATCCGTACACCGATGAATGCAATCGTTGGCTTGACCGCCATTGCGGGTGCGAATATCGAGAGTCAGGACAGGGTGGTCGAGTGCCTTGGCAAGATCACAAAGTCGAGTCGTCATCTGTTGGGACTGATCAATGAAGTGCTGGATATGGCCCGGATCGAGAGCGGGCGAATAAGCCTTGCCGAGGAGGATTTCAGACTGCCGGAGCTGGTCGATAACCTGCTCACCCTCACAAAACCGGCAATCGACGAGCACCACCATCAGCTCGAAGTCCATATTGAGCACATTGAGCACGAAGCTGTCTGCGGCGACAGCCTGCGCATCCAGCAGGTCTTTGTGAACCTGATGAGCAACGCCGTCAAGTACACCCCGGATGGAGGAAAAATCACCCTTACGATCAAGGAAAAGCCGAACGGCTTCTCGGAGCTTGGCTGCTACGAGTTTTCCATCGAGGACAACGGCATCGGTATGACGCCGGAATTCCAGAAGATCATGTTCGAGCCGTTCAGCCGGGCAGACGATCACCGGACGACCAAGGTGCAGGGCACCGGTCTTGGCATGGCCATTGCAAGAAACATCGTCAATCTGATGAATGGTGACATTCAGGTCGAAAGCGCTCCCAACAAGGGAACGAAGATCACGGTCACGGTCTATCTGAAGCTTCAGGAGAACGAGAAGGAACAGGAAAAAGAACTGCTCGATCTGCCGGTACTGGTCGTGGACGATGACAAGACCTGCTGCGAAAGCACCGTTGCGACCCTTCAGGAGATCGGCATAGCGGGCGAATGGGTCCTGACCGGTAAGGAAGCTGTGGAGCGCTGCTATGCGCGTCATGAGACCAACAGTGACTATTTTGCGGTGATCCTGGACTGGAAGATGCCGGAAATGGACGGTATTGCAACTGCCAGAAAAATCCGGGAACGGGTAGGAGAAGATGTCACGATCATCATCCTGACTTCCTTTGATTTCAGCGAGATCGAAGAAGAAGCCAGAGCAGCGGGCGTGAATGCGTTTATGGCAAAACCGCTGTTCCGTTCCCGTCTGACGGCAACTCTGCGGCAGTTTACATCCGAGAAGAAGGAGGAAAACGCCCGGAACTATCTGGAAGACTTTGCGACGGAAAACTATGCGGGTAAGCGGATCCTTCTTGTGGAAGATAACGAGCTGAACCGTGAGATCGCAACCGAGATCATAGGCATGACGGGCGTGACCATTGACATTGCCGAAAACGGAAAAATTGCAGTCGAAAAGGTGATGGAAGCGCCAGAAAAGTGGTACGATCTCATTTTTATGGACATCCAGATGCCCATCATGAATGGTTACGAAGCCACTGCTGCGATCCGTGCGCTTGCCGGCAGCCGGGGCAAAGTGCCCATCATTGCCATGACGGCAAATGCCTTTGCCGAGGACGTGCAGCTGGCAAAGAACACCGGCATGAACGAGCATATCGCCAAACCGCTTGATTTGAATAAGCTGAACGATGTGCTGAAACAGTGGCTGTGATCTGTGCATTGCCGTAAGGCGCGTGATACTGGCTGACATAAAGCCCTATCTGGGCAAGCAGGAACATCACGTTTCAAGATTGTCCATCGAAAATACGTTGGTACGTTTTACACTGTGACGATTCAAAAAAAACAAAGGAGAGATATTTTGCTATGATCTACAAAAAGCGATACGGTCAACCGTTTGATACCGAAAGTGTAGTGGGTTCTTTTCTGCCCATGATGGAAACGATACCCTATCTGACCAAGGAGCCGGATGGTTTCTCCTATGCCATGGAACCGCAGGATGTTCTGTATGGTCTTGGCGAAAACGTCCGTGGTATCAACAAGCGCGGGTGGGTGTACGAAAGCAAATGCTCCGATGACGGCAACCATACCGAGGGCAAATCCTCGCTGTACGGTGCTTATAATTTTATGATCGTGTCCGGCAAGGATACATTTGGCTTTTTTATCGACTACCCGGGCAAGGTCACCTTTGACTGCGGCTACACCGACCTGGATACCTTACGCATCACGGTAGCCGAGGAAAATTACGATTTCTACATCATTGAGGGCGAGAGCCTGACCGATATTGTGCACCAGTTCCGCCAGTTGGTGGGGCGCAGTTATATTCCGCCCAAATGGGCTTTTGGCAACGCCCAGAGCCGCTGGAGCTACATGAACGAGGACGAGGTCCGCGAGGTGGTGGCAAATTACCGTGCCAATCATATGCCGCTGGACGCTGTGGTTCTGGATATTGATTACATGGAGCGTTACAAGGACTTTACGGTGGATGCGCAGCGCTTCCCGCGTTTTGCAGACTTTGCCGCCGAGATGAAAGCGCAGGGCATCCATCTTGTCCCCATCATCGATGCAGGAGTCAAGGTCGAAGAGGGATATGATGTGTACGAGGAGGGCGTGAAAAACGGCTACTTCTGTACGAATCAGGATGGCACTCCCTTTGTAGCCGGTGTGTGGCCGGGACGGGTACACTTCCCCGATATGCTCAACCCGGAAGCCCGTGCCTGGTTTGGCAGTCAATATAAAGTTCTGCTGGATCAGGGGATCGAGGGCTTCTGGAACGATATGAACGAGCCTGCTATCTTCTACGCAGAGGAAAGACTGAAAAAGGTCTTTGCTAAAATTGAGGAATACAACAAGCAAAACCTGGATATTTCCAGCTTTGGTGCTTTTACCGGCATGGTGGCAGAGCTTTCCAACAACGAAAACGATTATAAGCTGTTCTACCACAACACCAAACAGGGGCGTATGCGGCACGACATTGTACATAATCTTTTTGGTTATAACATGACCCGTGCTGCAGGCGAGGCTTTTGAGCGGCTGGAGCCGGACAAGCGCATTTTGATGTACTCCCGTTCTGCCTGCATCGGGATGCACCGGTATGGCGGCATCTGGACCGGCGACAACCATTCCTGGTGGAGCCACATTCTGCTTGCGCTGCACATGATGCCCTCCCTGAATATGTGCGGCTTCCTGTACGAAGGCCCCGACATTGGCGGCTTTGGCAGCAATACCACGGAGGATCTGGTGCTGCGCTGGTACGGCATGGGTATCTTCTCTCCGCTACTGCGGAACCACTCTGCCAAGGACACCCGCCGGCAGGAACCCTACCGCTTTAAGAACAAGGCTGCCTTTGCCGGTATTTTACAGCTGCGCTACCTGCTGCTGCCCTACATTTACAGCGAGTACATGAAGGCTGCTCTGCACGACGACATGTACTGTATGCCGTTGGCGTTCGCCTTCCCGGAGGACGACTTTGCCCGCCGGGTAGAGGATGAGGTGATGATCGGTGAAAGCCTGTTGATCGCCCCGGTATATGAGCAAAATGCCCGAGGTCGGTATGTTTATCTGCCGGAGGAGATGCTGCAGGTGCGGGTAAAGTGCAGCGAAAGCAACCGCATCGAAACCAGCGTGCTGCCAGCAGGCCATCATTACATTCCGGTGGAGCTGGATGAAGTGGTGTTCTTTATGCGCAAGGGACACCTTCTGCCCCTTGCCAAGGACGGCAAAAAGATCCAGAGCGTTGCCGATGTGGATTTTGCAGATCTGCGCCTGCTTGCCTATGCTCCCGATGGTGCATCCTATGAATACTATACCGATGACGGCGAGACAAGGGATTACGACAAACCGGAACATTTTGTGCATATCACGCTGGATGCGGATGGAAACGCAAAGAGCGATCGTGCTACGGTCAAAGTAGAAGGATAATCGTCAGTCATTACGCAGTTCCTGCAGCACTATGCTGGCATCTATGAGAGCCGCCAGAACTCGGTTCTGAGCAAGCTCTTCTGAATGATTTGAAAAAAGGCTGGGATCGTTGCAGATCCCAGCCTTTTGCAGCAGCCCCTTATGGTATGTAGTAACTCAGTCCTTCTTCTCGGCGGTGCGGGCAAAGAAGTTGGCGAGGACGGCACCGGAAATGTTATGCCACACAGAGAACACAGCGCCGGGGATGGTTGCCAGCGGATACTGTGCAAAGTGGGCGGCAGCCAGAGAGGTGGCCAGACCGGAGTTCTGCATTCCGACCTCGATGGAAATTGCACGGCACTTGGTGGAATCCAGCTTCAGCAGCTTACCCACGCCAAAGCCGGTGAGGTAGCCCAGCAGGTTGTGCAGGATGACCACGGCAAGGATCAGCAGGCCGCTGGTCATGATCTTGGCGGAGTTTGCGGACACAACAGCGCAGATGATGAGCACGATGGCGGTGGTGGAGATCAGCGGCAGCACCCGGACGGCGTTCTGGGTGAAGGCGTGGAAGAAGTGGTTGACCACAAAGCCCAGTGCGATGGGCACCAGCACCACCTTGACGATGGACAGGAACATATTTACAGGGTTCACATCCACCCGCTGGCCGGCATACAGCAGGGTCAGCAGCGGGGTGAGGAAGGGCGCCAGCACGGTGGAAACTGCGGTCATGCCGACGGACAGTGCAACGTCGCCCTTGGAAAGGTAGGTCATCACGTTAGAGGAGGTGCCGCCGGGGCAGGTGCCCACCAGAATGACACCGATGGCAAGCTCAGTGGGCAAGTGGAACACCTGGGTCAGCGCCCATGCCAGAAAGGGCATCAGGGTGAACTGCGCAATGCAGCCGATGATCACGTCTTTCGGGCGGCTGAACACTACCTTGAAGTCCTCCGGCTTCAGGGTGAGACCCATGCCGAACATGACGATGCCCAGCAGGGTGTTGACCCATGCGGTCTTTACCACACTGAAGGTGCCGGGGAACAGCAGCGCCAGTGCCGCCACCACAATGACGATGGCGGCCATGTACTTGCCCACAAAGTCGCTTACTTTTTCCAATGTTTTCATGATGAAATCTCCTTTTTCAAAACACTTATTTTTGCGGATGCAAAGGCAATGAAACATCCGGAAAATGGCTTTCCCGCAAACAAAAACGCCTTTGTCCCTTACGGTTCGTAAGAGACAAAGGCGCATAAACTCCTCTGCGGTACCACTCTTATTGCCGGTGCAAAGCCCGGCCCCTCAGTGCGCATCCAACAATGCGCGGCCCGTGATAACGGGGGCCTGCCGTTCCCGCTTACTGGGGCGTAGATACCGCCCATTCAGCCGGAAAGCTCGGAGAGGATCTTCCCACGGACGCCCTGCACTGCCTTGCACCATCCGGCAGCTCTCTGCAGCATTCTTTCCGGGTACTCTTTCTCGTCATAGCCGAATATTTCACTGCCACGGAGTATACTCTTCTGCCGGGTCGAAGTCAAGAAAAACGACCCTTCTAGTTTTTCATCCGGCTCACGCCAAGAGTGAAGCTGGTTCACGCAATGGCTGCTTGCGTGACCCGGTCACAGAAAATCTAACTAGGAAATGTTATCATATAGCCACAGGAAACACCAACAACATTCCGATGGAGGATTTGAATATGAAAGCAAAGTTTTATATCTGTGAGCACTGTGGCAATCTGGTCACTACCATCCACAACGCAGGCGTTCCGCTGGTCTGCTGCGGCGAAAAGATGAAGGAGCTGCTCCCCAACACCGTGGAAGCCAGCGGCGAAAAGCATCTGCCGGTGGCAGAGCTTTCCGGCAGCACCCTCACCGTCACGGTGGGTGCAGTGGAGCACCCCATGGTGGATGTGCACCACATCCAGTGGCTCTTTGTGGAGACGGAAAACGGCGGACAGCTCCGCTATCTCGCCCCCGGGCAGGCACCCAGGGCGGTGTTTGAGCTGGGCAGCGAAAAGCCGGTGGCGGTCTACGCCTACTGCAACCTGCATGGTCTGTGGATGACGAAGCTTTAAGAAATAAACAGGCTCCTGCCAGTGGTTGACGCTTGCAGGAGCCTGTTTTTGCGTACGGAATCTTTTCTGTGGGGGAAAAGCGTGGTATACTGAGTTCCAAGTGATAAATCGGGAGGTACTGTTATGAAGTGGGGAATTTTAGCGACCGGCACCATTGCCAAAAAGTTTGCGTCTACGGTGGAACAGATGGGCGCAGAGGGGGAGCAGCTTGTTGCTGTGGGCTCACGGCATCTGGAAAGCGCGCAGGCGTTTGCACGGCAGTACGGCATTCCCCGCTGCTATGACTCCTACGAAGCCCTTGCCGCCGACCCAGAGGTGGAGGCTATCTATATCGCCACCCCCAACACCCTGCATTACGAAAACTGCAAGCTCTGCTTGGAGCAGGGCAAGCACGTTCTGTGCGAAAAGCCCTTTACCATCAGCCCGGAACAGGCGCAGGAGCTGTACCGTCTGGCGGAGGAAAAGCACCTCTTTCTCATGGAGGCATTCTGGATCTGGCTGCTGCCGCTGTACGACCGCCTGCGCGAGATCCTTACGGCTGGCACCATCGGGGAACTGAAGCAGATCACCTGCCAGTACGGCTTTGTGGCATCCGGTGCCAGGAAGGACCGCAAGTTTGATTCCGGTCTGGGCGGCGGTGCGCTGCTGGATATCGGTATCTACAATCTGGGCTTTCTGCGCATTCTCACCGGACAGGACCCGGAGAAGGTGGAGACCAAAGAGGTGCACATCAACGAGTATGGCACCGACGATTACAGCCGCCTTGCGCTGACCTACCCCGGCGGCTGCAGGGCGGAGTCTGTCCAGACCATCGGGCAGGAGCTGGAGCGCAATGCCCGTATCGTTGGCACCGAGGGCAGTATTTTCCTGCCGGATTTCCAGCACGCCGAGACCATGACGCTGGAAGTGGAGGGCAAAGAGCCGGAGGTCATCCGCTGCCCGGTGGACATCAACGGCTTTGAGTATGAGATCCGGGAAGCAAGCCGCTGCGTCAAGCTGGGGCGTACCGGCAGCGACCGCTACACCCCGCAGGACAGCCTTGCCCTGACCCGCCTGATGTACGACACCCGCATGAGCTGGGGCATGAAGTTTGCGGGCGAGGTGTAAGCACACACCCTGCCGCAAAGGGCTTTTTTGGCGTGCGGAGACTATGGCATACGGAGAGCGCGACAACTCGGAATTTTTAAGGAGGAATACTCATGGATCGTTTTAAGAAAATTTATCAACAAGGTAAGATTGATGTAGTGGAAATTTGGGTTGATACACAAACAGGCGTAAATTATGTTTTCCATAGAAACGGAAATGCAGCGGGATTTACGCCGTTACTTGATAAAGATGGCAAACCAGTAGTAAGTCAATAATGCTACAATTTCCAGTTTGCCGGGCAGACAGGCAACTGAAAACCACACAAAAAACGAAGGAGCAGCCATGGTACTTTATTTTACAGGAACCGGCAACAGCCGGTATCTGGCGCGGCGCATTGCCGAAGGGTTGGAGATGCCGCTTTATGACCTGAACGCCTGCATCAAGGCAGGGGATACTGCCCCGGTGCAGACTGGCCGGGATGTGGTGCTGGTGACGCCTACTTACGCATGGCGTATCCCCCGGGTGGTGTCGGAGTGGCTGGGCAAGACCGAGCTGACCGGGGCAGAGCGTATCTGGTTTGTGATGGACTGCGGCAGCGAGATCGGCAATGCGGCAAAATACAACCGGCAGCTTGCGGCGCAAAAGCAGCTGCAGTATATGGGCACGGCTCAGATCATCATGCCGGAAAACTACATTGCCATGTTCAATGCACCCCAAAAGGAGCAGGCACGGAGCATCGTGGAGCAGGCAGAGCCTGCGCTTCAGAGAGTGCTGGCGCAGCTCAAGGCCGGGCAGGAATTTCCTCCGCCGAGAGAGAACCTCTACGACCGCTTTATGAGCGGCCCGGTGAACCCGGTGTTCTATCGCTTTTTTGTAAAAGCCGATGCCTTCCGGGCAACGGATGCCTGCATCGGCTGCGGTAAGTGCGTGGAGTTGTGCCCTCTGAACAATATCCATCTGGAAAACGGCAAGCCGGTCTGGGGCAAAAACTGCACCCATTGCATGGCGTGCATCTGCTATTGCCCTAAAGAAGCCATCGAGTACGGCAAAAAGAGCAAAGGCAAGCCCCGGTATCACTTTGAAGCACTGGAAAAGCAGCAGGACGTATGAAATTAAAGGAACTCCGGCGGCGGGCAACCGGCGGATGAAAGGACAGAGGTGTCTTTGTGAGAATAAACCTATTGACATGGTACGAAAATGGGTTTATACTATCCCCAACACAAGGAAGGGAGCACAGGCAGATGAAACGTACAGCAGATGCCCGGCACAGGCTGCCCGGGCGAATGCGCTGCTCCCAGACAAATTCCCGGCAGGCAGACTGAGAAAAAACAGGAAGATGCCGTTGTCTGGGAGAAGTGCCCGAACATACATCATCACAATAAAAGGAGAACCGACAATGGCTGATTATAAACTGTGGAACGCACTGAAGGATGCTAAAAAATATCGCTGGGTGGAACTTTCTCACTCGCTGAACAACGAAAGCCCCTACTGGTCCGGCATCCCGGAAGGCTCTGTGGAGCTGGCAAAGACCGTGTGGGACTGGGGCAAGCCGGAACTGGAATGCCTGATCCAGACCTTCAAATTCCCCGGACAGTTCGGTACCCATATCGACTTCCCGGGGCACTTCATCAAGGGCAAAGCATTGTCCGAAAAGTACGATGTGAACGACCTGATCTTCCCGCTGGTGGTCATTGATATTTCCCAGCAGGCCAAGAAAGACCCCCGCTACGCTGTGACAGTGGAGGACATCAAGGCCTATGAAGCAAAGTACGGTCCCATCCCGGATGGTGCGCTGGTGGCTCTGCGCAGCGACTGGTACAAGAAGTGGCCGGATATGGATGCACTGTCCGGCATCGACGCAGAGGGCAAAGAAAATGCCCCCGGCTGGTCGCTGGAAGCATTGGAGTATATCTACAAGGTGCGCAACGCCGCCGCCAACGGCCACGAAACGCTGGATACCGATTCCTCTGCGGTGGCGGAGGAAAAGGGTGACCTTGCCTGCGAGCGCTATGTTCTGGACAACGACAAGCTGCAGGTGGAGGTGCTTGCAAATCTGGATAAAGTTCAGCCTGCCGGTGCGGTGGTCATCGTTTCTTATCCCCGCATCGAAGGTGCGACTGGTCTGCCTGCACGGGTCTGGGTCATTACCGAATAAGAGTGGGGAAGTTGGAAGATGAGGTGGAGGCCTATGTGGGTCATGCCCCCGGCGGTGTGTGCCCCTTTGGAGTGAACGAGGGCTGGGTGGATGTCTGCAAGGAGCCGGAAGGCCAGTAAGAAATCATAAGATAAATGCAAAAGGGAGTTCTGCCCGGACCTTCGTCCGTGACAGAGCTCCCTTTTTGATTCGCGGAGTATTGTCAAGTAGAAACCGGCAAGTTTGCAGAGGTGAATTTTTCGATGCAGGAAACGATCGGCATCCTCTATGCCGCAAAGCCCTTGACCTTTTTGCCGGAGCGCAGTATACTGCTTGTGCGGTTAGTCATATTTAACCGCAAGGAGGTACTACATGATACAAGACGCATTCTGGGGGATATTGATCCCGTTTCTTGGCACAAGTTTTGGGGCAGGCTGTGTGTTCTTTTTGAAAAACTCTCTGCGTGACGGCATCCAGCGCGCCCTCACGGGCTTTGCCGCCGGAGTGATGGTGGCGGCATCGGTATGGAGCTTGCTGATCCCGGCTATGGAGCAGGCCGCAGATCTGGGCAGACTGGCATTTTTCCCGGCGGCAGCAGGCTTTTGGCTGGGTATCCTGTTTTTGCTGCTGCTGGACCATCTCATCCCGCATCTGCACCAGAACAGTTTGCAGGCCGAAGGGCCAAAAAGCCAGCTCCAGCGCACCACCATGATGGTTCTGGCGGTAACGCTGCACAACATCCCGGAGGGTATGGCAGTGGGCGTGGTCTATGCCGGATACCTTGCCGGAACGGCTCAGATCACCGCCGCCGGGGCGCTGGCACTTTCCCTTGGCATTGCCATCCAGAACTTCCCGGAGGGTGCTATCATCTCCATGCCACTGCGGGCGGAAGGAATGAAAAAAGGCCGGGCATTCTGGGGCGGCGTACTGTCCGGCATCGTAGAGCCCATCGGGGCAGTGCTGACGATTCTGGCGGCAGGCATCGTGGTGCCTGCTTTGCCCTATCTGCTCAGCTTTGCTGCCGGAGCCATGCTGTATGTTGTGGTGGAGGAACTGATCCCGGAAATGTCGCAGGGACAGCACTCCAACGTCGGCACGGTGTTTTTTGCGGTAGGCTTCAGCGTGATGATGGTGCTGGATGTGGCACTGGGGTGACGGTTGGGGGTTCCCGAAAGCGAAATCTCTTTCGGAATACCCGAAAATGCCGAAACTTCTTGACAGAGGAGACGGCAGGGCGTATTATTTTGGCAGAAGGACCGCTGAGAAGCGGCTTTTTATAGAACAGAAAGTTAGCTTTACCTAACTTGTGGCGCGAGGAATTGCTGGCCTGTCATCCGGTGCAGTGGGCGCATCTGGTAAAAAGCATTGCATTGTGAACGGTAAATAGAAAGAGGGTGGCGTTATGTCCTTTTTTGAAAACACCCGAAAGCCCGTAGGCCTTGGCGGGAAGATCATGGTTGCTATGATGAACTTTGGACACAGCGCAATGGCAGAATGGGGGCTGAGTTTTTTACAGCCTGCCCCGGATGCCATGGTGCTGGACTGCGGCTGCGGCGGTGGAGCGAACATTAAAACGCTGTTGAAACTGTGCCCCAACGGCAAGGTACAGGGCATCGACTACTCAGCCGTCAGCGTGGAAAAAGCGCGAAAGGTCAATGCCAGAGCCATTGCGGCAGGACGGTGTACCGTGCAACAGGCAAGTGTGGCAGAACTGCCGTTTGAAGCGGAGCAGTTTGATGTGGTGACCGCCTTTGAAACGGTCTACTTCTGGCCAGAGCTTGCACAGAATTTCAGAGAGGTTTATCGAGTACTGAAGCCCGGCGGAATCTTTTTCATCTGTAACGAAGCAAACGGCGAAACGACAAAAGACGACAAATGGACGCAGATCATCGATGGCATGGCCATCTATACGGATACTGCACTGAAAGAGTATCTGGAAAAAGCAGGATTCTGTCAGATCCAAAGCCACAAAAATAAAAAGGGCTGGCTGTGCGTTACGGCGCAAAAGCGGACATCACCTGTCTGGATTACTCGGTAGATATGATGGGGCAGGCACAGGAAAAGGCAGACCGCCTGCACCTGAAAAATGTGACCTTCCGGCAGGGAGATGTAGGTGCGCTGCCCTTTGCGGACGGTGCATTTGACATTGTTTTGTCGCTGAACGGCTTTCACGCGTTCCCGGATAAAGAGGCCGCTTACCGGGAGGCCTATCGGGTGCTGAAACCCGGCGGAATCTTCTGCGGCTGCTTCTATGTGAAGGGCGAGCAGAAGCGGACGGACTGGTTTGTCCGGCACATTTATGAAAAGACGGGGTTCTTCACGCCGCCCTACGAGACGGCCTTCAGCTTGAAAAAACGGCTGGAGAAACGGTACGCAACCGTAACACTTGACACGGTGAAGAGTATGGCATGGTTTGTCTGCCGGAAAGCAGAATAAGGAGAACAGGGAGGAACCTATGAAATACAAAATCGAGAAAAACACCGTGCAGGAGACGCTGATCCTCCCACTGTATTCCCGGAAGCTGTGCACCGAGCTGTATCCGAACCTTTACCAAGACGAAACAGCGGTGCATCTGCTCGACCAGATCGACTACGATTTTTCGCAGGCAGAGAAGAATTCCCGCAGCCTGATGCAGCGTTTCGGTGCGCTGGAGGTGGCCACGCGGCAGAATGACCTTGCTTTTGAGGTGCGGGCGTACCTGAAAAACCACCCTTGTGCGGCGGTGGTCAATTTGGGCTGCGGGCTGGATAACACCGGCAGAGCCTGCGACAACGGCAGATGCAAGATCTACAATCTGGACTTTCCCGATGTCATTACCTTGCGGGAGCAGCTGCTGCCTGCCGGGGAGCGGGAGCAAAACATTCCCTGCGACCTGAAAGACCCCGCATGGTTTGACAAGATCGATGCCTCCGGCGGGGCGGTGTTTTTTGCCTCTGGGGTGTTCTATTACTTCCTGACCCAGCAGGTCAAGGCGCTGGTGCAGGGGATGGTAGATGCGTTCCCCGGCGGAGTGCTGGTGTTCGATGCCGCCAACCGCACGGCGGTGAAGATGATCGCCAAAACGTGGCTCAGGACGGCGAAAATCAAGGATGTGGGAGCATATTTCGCGGTTTCGGATGCGAAAAGCGAGCTTTCCCCATGGGACAGCCGTTTGCAAGTGTCCAGCCGGGGCTATATGCTGGGGTACAACAATTTGAGAGACCCTTCTGTCAGCAGCGTTTTCCGTTTTCTCGCCAAGGTCGGGGACAACGGAATGAAAATGCAGATCGTGAAGATCGGATTTGGAGACAGACAATGAAGTATGCAGGGATGCCCTTTGGGATGTGGGTGCTGATGAAGGAGCTGGGTCTGTACGACCTGACCCCCGCCCTGTGCCGTCTGGACTGCACCATGAGCGAAGCGGGCGGCGTGACCGACTTTGTGCGGCAGTACACCCTTGCCTCCGGCGGGCCCTACTGCGACTGCGGGTACAAAAAGAAAGGGTATAGAAAAACCATAAGTCATCTGCCACGGTCAACGGAGCAAGAACCACACGCCCAGCAGGAGCGCAAGGAAGATCAGGTTGGATAGGGTGAACAGCCCAAAATACTGCTTCTTCCCCTGTGGCAGCTCCCGTGCGATCTGCCGGTAGGAAATAAGACTGGCCATGGATGCGATCAAAGTGCCAAGACCTCCCAGATTGGTGCCGATGATGAGGGCTTGTGTCTCTGCCGTGAACCCGGACAGCAGCAGGGCGGCGGGAACATTACTGGTGACCTGCGAAGCAAGAACCGCCACCAGAACTTCCCGGCCGGTCAGAAACTCCTGCAGCCAGCCGGAAAAGGCCGGAATGCGCCCCAGATTGCCAATGAAGATGAAAAAAGCCACAAAGGTCAAAAGCAGGGAATAGTCCACCGCTCGTAAGGTGTGCGGGTCTGCAAAAAGAACGCAGACGAGTACAGCGGCAAAGGCAATGCCATAGGGCAGCACCCGGATCACGGACAGCAGGCAAATGGCAAACAGAACCAGATACAGCAGGATGATCTTCTGATCCCCCTGAGATGCAGAAGAAGAAACAAGCTCGTCCACGGAGAGGGCGGCAGAGGCTTTTCGGCAGACCAGCGCTGCCCAAGCCAGCAGCAGGAGCAGAGAGACTAGGGTGTAGGGCAGCATAAGAAGCACAAATCCCCCGATGCTCATGCCGCTTTTTCCGTAAAGATAGAGGTTCTGTGGGTTGCCGATGGGGGTCAGCATACTGCCAAGGTTTGCTGCAATGGTCTGCATACAGACCACCGGGATTAGAAGAGCGAGGCGGACATCCGCTCCCAGACGGCTCAGGACCACGAACGTAAAGGGAACGAAGGTCAGCAGGGAAACATCGTTGGTGATGAACATACTTCCGAAAAAGCACAGCCCGACCAGTACCAGCGTCAGCTGAAAGGTGCTGCGGGTGCGGGACAGCAATGCCCGGCCCAGTCCATCAAAAAAGCCCTGCCGCCGCAGCCCGGCCATGACCGTCATCAGGGAAAACAGGATCGCCAGCGTGCGCAGGTCGATGTAGCCGAGATACTGCGCATCCGGCGGAACAAAGAAGGCGGAGACAACGGCCAGCACAGCGGCTGCGGTGAGGACCGTTTCCTGCTGAATGAATTGTTTGAGTTTCATAGAGACACATCCTTGTAGTTGTAAAGGCTGCCCTGCTGCGATGCCGGGCGGCCTTTCTTCGTATTTCAGAGCAACAGCTCAAACGACCCGATCATCAGCGGCATGGTCAGGATGGAAAGCAGCGTGCTCAGGACATAGATCGCGCTGGAATGAGAAGCATCCCGGTCATAGAGCTGTGCCATGGAGGTGACTGTTGCACAGGCGGGGGTAGAACTCCTCTTTTGCAATTCGTTTTTGCAGCACAATCCTACTCCATTAGCGGGGCATCGTCAAGAGAAAACAGAAAAAATGCGATCTGAACAAGAAAAAATGGATGACTCCGCAGAACCATCCCCTAAAACTGGTATGATCAGACCTTTCGATACTTATATACACCCTCCTGCCCGGCAGCGGGAAAAAGATGTTCATAGCGCTGCCTGCTGCCACGCTCAGCGGAGCAAGAACCACACGCCCAGCAGGAATGCAAAGAAGATCGGATTGGACAGGGTGGAGCAGCCCAAAATACTGCTTCTTCCTCTTGTATGGACTACGCTACCAAGACCGAGATGCTTCGCATCGATATGGCGTTGCTGGTCAGCTTGGCTTTGAATGTTCTCACCGGGAGCCGCAGCGAATAGCGGACAACCCGTGACCCGTAAGAATGAGGTGATAGCGATGTGACCGGAGGTGAGTGAGCCATGCGAAAGAGTGCCCCCATTGAAGTGGTAGTACATTACCCCAAAACCGAGGAAGGCTGGGAAGAGTTGGGCAAGCGTGTCGCAACTGCCCACGCCAACTATGTGATCGAAAAAATCGAGCGGCTGAACTGCCCCACATGGCAGAAGCTGGAACTGTATCAGGCAGTCATTGATACCACCAAGGGTACCTATAAGCCCAAGGAACACCAGAAACCCGGCTGACAGCCCAGCCGGTAAACAAAGCCCTACGCTCAACATATGCCCAGTACATGACGGCGTTCAACCGCAACTTCGGCGGCTCGTCCGGCGGCGGTGGTGGTGGCGGAAACCACAACAACAATGGCGGTGGCGGCGGGGACGGCAGCGGGTGCGGCTGCCTGATCGCTATTGCAGTGGTCGTGGTGCTGATCCTGATCGTCTTGGATGGCTGAATCAATCCCTGCAGGTGAAACACAGGTTTTCCCTGTGGGGATTTTTCGAATCTGCTTGTAGAAAACGGCGATCTATGATAACATGAAATCAAAGAAAAACAGGAGGGCTTACACATGGTTTTACTGGTTGTGGATACACAGAAAGGTATCGTGGATGAACGCCTGTATGCGTTTGAAAAGTTTGTCAGCAACATCAGGGAATTGATCCGGACTGCCCGCGAACAGGGAATCGAGGTCGTCTATGTCCAGCATGACGATGGGCCCGGTACAGGCTTTTCCATCGGAGACGATGAATTTGAGGTCTATTCCGGGTTTGCGCCGCTGCTGACTGAAAAACGGTTCGTCAAAACCGTATGCAGTGCGTTCAAAAAAGAAAGCGGTCTGCTGGAATATCTGACGGAAAAGGGCGAAAAAGATGTGATGTTCTGCGGTATCATGACCGACTTCTGCATCAATGCAACGGTGGAGGCGGGCTTTGAGCATGGCCTGCACATGATCGTTCCTGCCTATGCAAATTCCACGAAGGACAACGAGTATATGACAGGGGAGCAGAGCTACCACTATTACAATGAATTCCTCTGGCCAGATTGTTATGCCGATTGCGTGCCTATGGAGAAAGCGTTGAAACTGCTCAAAAAGTGAGGAGTTTACAATGATTTCTGAAAAAGTAAAAAATCAGATTCAAGTGGTGCAAGGTGATATTACCAAACTGGACTGTGACGGCATCGTGAATGCGGCCAATCGGAGTCTGCTGGGTGGCGGCGGTGTGGATGGTGCCATCCACCGGGCAGCAGGGCCGGAACTGCTGGCTGAGTGCCGCACGCTGCACGGCTGCCGCACCGGCGAAGCAAAAATCACTAAGGGCTACCGGTTGAAAGCAAAGTATATCATTCATACGGTAGGCCCGATATATTCCGGCACAGCAGAGGATGCTGCGCAGCTGGCGGACTGCTACCGCAATTCGCTGGACCTTGCCAAAGAGTATGAACTCCACAGCATTGCCTTCCCGGCAATTTCGACCGGCGTGTATGGCTACCCGCTGGAGGATGCCACAGCGATTGCAGTCAAAACAGTGGCACAGTGGCTGGAAGATCACGCGGATTACGCCATGCAGGTGATTTTCTGCTGCTTCGATGCCCGGACGGAGCGGGTGTATCAGGCAAGGCTGTAACCGGAAGAGGCGTGAGAGATGGGCTTTTTCAAAAAGCTGTTTACAGGGATCGGTTTTGCGGCAGGATTTCTGTTCTTCGGATGCTTGTCAGTGATTGTGTATGCGTCCCGCGGGCGGCATAAGCCCCGTCATCGGCGCAGCAGCTTTTGGAATACGCTGGAACGCTATCTGATTTTTTCGTGGATCTGTGAAGGTGTGCGCAGCAGCCGGAAACGAGCGGAGACGTCCTATTATCAGCGCACCGGCAGCGATTTCTGGCAGACTCAGAAACAAGCCTGGCCGGAAAGCATTAAAAATACTGCTCCTGCGGAGAAAAAGTCAAAGCCGGAAGCGAAAAACACGGGCACAGGTGCAACGCGGTCGGTGAAACCAAAGAAAACCGGCCCTTCTTCTGCGGAGAAGAAAGCATCGGCAGCACAAAGCGGTGCCAAAAGCGTGTCGGTGCCGACTGTACTAGGGCAAAACGTTTCGGAGGCTGACGCAGAAAAGCACAGCGAATGGTCAAAGCCTAAGCCAGAGCCCAAGCAGGAGCATGCTGCGCAACAGTCAGAAGCCAAAGAAGTACATCAAAAGTCCGCACAGCAATTGGAAGCAGAACGGCAGCAGAAACTGGAAACTCTGCGCACTGCGATGCAGAAACAAATTTGCGCCATCCATGCAGACGTGGAACTCCCGACGGACGGTCAGAATGACGGCAGAGCGGTGGAGCAGAAGCTGCATATCTTGTTGTACAAGTCCACGCTGACAGAAAATGACCTGAATCAAGCACTGGATGAGCTTCGGACGGAGCGCAGACGGCAAAAGGCAGAGTATCAGGGGGCACCGTTTGCGGATGTGTTTCTGGTGAACCTGATTTTGTCCGATGAGGACAGTGAACGGGCCTGCATCGTGGATGTGGGGGATACGGGCATGAGCTATGTCATTCCGTGGGGCAGCATCCCGAAAGACCTGCAGGAACCGCTGCACCGCTATGTATCGGAAGCGGAAGGAAAACTCTGCGGCTACTGCAAGGAAGAACTCTGCAACAGTGAAAGCGGCAGGATGGTCGTGGAACTGTATCTTGGTAAACAGGATGGGCATGGCTCCCGAATCCTGTACTGAAAATGGAGTGAAGATTGAAATACAGAGAAATCGCAGACGGCATTTTTGTTGACCGTCCCAACCGCTTTATTGCCCATGTGGAAGTGAATGGAGCAGTGGAAACCGTCCATGTCAAGAACACCGGGCGGTGCAGGGAACTGCTGCTGCCCGGTACTGCGGTGCGGCTGGAAGTGTCGGACAACCCGAAACGCAAAACAAAATACGACCTTGTGGCGGTACGCAAGCAGGAACTTGGCTGGGTCAACATGGATAGTCAGGCACCCAACAAGGTGGTAGGGGAGTGGCTTGCAAAACAGGGCTACGACTATATCAAGCCGGAATTCACCTATGGCAAGTCCCGCATCGACTTTTATATGGAAAAGGGCGAACAGAAGTACTTGCTGGAAGTCAAAGGCTGCACACTGGAAGTGGACGGCATCGGCTATTTCCCGGATGCACCCACCGAGCGCGGTGTGAAGCACCTGCACGAGCTGGCGCAGGCACAGCAGGCAGGGTATCGGTGCGCTGTGGCCTTTGTGATTCAGATGGAAGGCATCACCGAGGTGCGGCCAAATGTCAGCACACAGCCGGAGTTTGGCACGGCACTGGCCGAAGCAAAAGCTGCAGGTGTGCAAGTGCTGTTTTTGCTCTGCCATGTAGGGCGGGATAGTCTGGAAATCGTGGAGCAGAGGGAAGGGTGAAGACGGCAGAAAAACGCTTTGCGTGATTCAGTCACAGAAATCATAAATAGGAAATGTTATCATATTTTCAAGCTGAAAACAGGCCGGGACTCGGAAAAGGAGTCTCGGCCTGTTTGTGTTTTCAGCGCAAAGGAAAGGATTGAACAATGCGATTTGATGCAAAAGAATTCGGCGGACGTATCCGCGATTTGCGGAAAAAGAAGGGGATTACACAGGAACAGTTGAGTATAATGCTGAACATTAGTGCGAACCATCTTGCAAAAGTTGAAACGGGAAACCGCTGCTGCTCGATTGAGTTGCTGCAGGATCTTTCGTCCTGCCTGAATGTCAGAACGGACTATCTGCTGAACGGAGATGCACCGCATAACAACCATCTGAGGGAAAGACTGACGTTTCTTGCACAGGAATTAGAAAAGATTACGGCGGACCTCCCGGTATGGGGATAGGAAAAGAAAAATCCTCTTTTTCAATGCCCAAAAGCGTGGTAGAATAGGTAAAAGATTCAGTATCTGAAAAACGGAGCGCGCAACAATGAAGATTCTGGTCAGCGCCTGCCTGCTGGGCGAAAACTGTAAATACAGCGGCGGAAACAATTACAATCAGGCGATCTGTGATTTTGCGCGGGGGCATCAGGTGGTTCCGGTCTGCCCGGAGGTTTTGGGCGGCCTGCCCACACCGCGGTACCCGGCGGAAATCGTGCAGGGCGTTGTCACGAACAAAGAGGGCATCAATGTGGACCGGGAGTTCCGAGCGGGCGCAGCCAAGGCCCTTGCCATCGCAAAAGAAAATGGGGTGGAGCTTGCCATCCTGCAATCCCGCAGCCCCAGCTGCGGCGTGAAGGAAATTTACGATGGAACGTTTTCCAGGACAAAGATTCCCGGACAGGGTGTTTTTGCCAAGATGCTGATGGACGAAGGCATCCGTGTTCTGGATGCCGGGGAATTGCCTAAAATTATCTTGAAAAATGAGGACGGAAAATGTCAATCAGACTGATTTGCAGCGATATTGACGGTACGCTGCTGCAATACGGCAAAAAGGAACTGGAAGACGAGATCTTTGAGCAGATGCGGGAGCTGCATCGGCGCGGCATTCTGTTCTGCCCGGCATCCGGCCGGCAGTATACCAGCCTGCGCAAGCTCTTTACACCGGTGGCGGATTGCTGTGTGTTTCTCTGCGAAAACGGCGGTGTGATCTATAAGGACGAGCAGTGCATCGCCAAGAATCCGATGCCGCGCGCGCTGGCCGAAGAAATCGCCAACGACCTGTGGACCCGCAGCGACGGGCAGGGCGAGGTAATGCTTTCCGGTCAGAATACCGCCTACCTGATGGAGCGGGGTCTGGGAATGCTCAAGCGTATCCAGTTCATCGGAAATCGCTATCAAATCATCCATGACCCTTCCGAGGTGCCGGAGGAGATCACAAAAGTATCGGTGTATCTGCACGAAGGCGTAGAATCTTACACGGAACGGTTTGTCCCACGATGGAAAGAGGCGAACTGCGCTGTGGCAGGGCCGTGCTGGATCGACACCACCTTTGCCAACAAGGGCATTGGTGTGAGCAGCATCTGCAAAACTTTGGACATCGACCTTGCCGATGTGATGGCTTTTGGCGACAATTATAACGATGTGTCGATGCTGGACATTGTGGGTGTGCCCTACATTATGGATGGTGCCGCCGCACCGCTGCGGGAAAAGTACCCGAACCATACACCCCGCCCGGAGGATGTGCTGCGGGAGTTTTTGAAGCAGAACTGAATTTTGCACGCATGTGTGTAAAAATCAAAATGATACGATATAAGGAAATATTTTGGTATGACGAAAGTGCTTTTTATCTGCCATGGGAACATTTGCCGCAGCCCAATGGCCGAATTTGTAATGAAAGACTTGGTGGCCAAAGCCGGGCTTTCTGATAAATTTGAAATCGCATCCGCCGCCACCAGCACCGAGGAGATCGGCAACCCGGTCTATCCGCCCGCCCGGCGGAAGCTGGCCGAGCACGGCATCTCCTGCGAGGGTAAAACCGCCCGGCAGATGACCCGGAGGGATTACGAAACCTACGATTATCTGATCGCCATGGATCACAACAACCTGCGCAATATGGCGCGCTTTGTGGGCGGCGACCCGGAGCATAAAGTGTCTCTGCTGATGGATCATACCCGCCGCCCCGGCGATGTGGCCGACCCATGGTATACCGGGGACTTTGAAGCGACCTGGCAGGATGTGCTGGAAGGCTGCACAGCTTTGCTGGAAGAACTGCGCTGACAGGAGAATTTTATGACAGAGCGTTATTGTGAAGGTGAACGGTTTGCTGACATGTCGTTCACCGAGGAGGCTTTTGAGGATTGCGACTTTATCGACTGCGTGTTTGTGGATTGCTCCTTTACCAAATGCGAACTGGATCATACCACGCTGAATGAGTGCAAATTCGTGCGGTGTGAGATCACAGGTCTGCGCAGCACTCATTCTTCGGTGCAGTCGCTGGATTTTGAGGACTGCCGCCTGAATGAAATTGAGTGGGCACCGCTGATGTCCAACGGTGCCTTCCCGGACCCTATCCACACGCTGAAAGAGTGCAGTCTGAAATATAACACCTTCACCGAAATGAACTTTAACCGCTTCGACTTTTCGGATGGCAACGAAATTGTCGGCTCCATGTTTGCCAAATGCGAGATGCAGCTGGCGAATTTCAAGGGTGTAGAACTTCACGAAACGGAGTTCTACCAGTGTGATCTGCGCAAGGCGGATTTCCGGGATGCTACAGGCTATAAGGTGGACATTCTGGGCAGCCGCCTGAAGGATGCGAAATTTTCCCTGCCGGAAGCGGTGAATCTGCTGGCAGATTTGAAGATCAAGCTGTCGTAAGAAGGAGAAAAAATGCGTCAACTCATCATTGCCCGAAAAGATCTGCAGATGTCGCCTGGCAAGCTGGCGGCGCAGTGCTGCCACGCTTCGCTGGCGTTCCTCACCGACCCCATCGGCATGGGACAGGGCGTGGAACCCATCGAGAAAGACGGAGAAATTACCGGCTATCGGGCAGAAATCATGTTGGAGAAAGCAACCTATGAAGAATGGTTCGATGGTTCGTTTACCAAGACCGTATGTGGGGCAAAGAACCGCAATCAACTGCTGAAAGCAAAGACCATTGCCGAGGAATTAGGCCTTGTGGAAAACAAAGACTTCTTCCTTATCCGGGATGCCTGCCACACCGAGCTGGAACCGGAAGAATTTGATGAAAACGGCGAGGGCATGACTCTGACCTGCATCGGTTTCCGCCCGCTGCCGGATGAAATTGCACACCAGATCAGCCATAAGTTCCATTTGTATTGAGTGCTGGTTCGCGGAATAATAAAAATAGTCCCGGCCATTCTCCTGTGACATACAGGAAAATGGCCGGGATATTTTGCTTTTTATTGAAGATTCATCCACGCCGCCAGTGCATCCGCCGTCTGCCGCTGTTGTTCCTCGGCAGAGATGGTGGGTGTGCCATCGCCCTTCTGCGTACCGTAACTGCCGAACCCGGCATGACAGCCGCCGTCAATGATAGTTTCGGTGGTGTCCTGCGGAAGATTTATGCGGTCGGCTTCGTACTTTTCGCGGTTCAGTACGCCGTCCTCGCTGCCGTAGGCGGCATAGACCCGCAGGCCGCTGTCGGTCAGGTCGGCGGTGGAGTAGGCCGCCAGCAGCACCAGACCGTCCAGTTCATCGGTGTGCTTGGCCGCATAGCTTGCCGCCATGGCCCCGCCCAGCGAGTGCCCACCGATGTACCAGTCTGTGACTTCGGAAAAGCGTTCCGGGATGCTGTCCGCCGCGTTCATGTCCAGTACGGCCAGATTACAGGGCATCTTTACCAGCACGCACAGAATGCCGTCCTCGGCAAGGTCGTGCAGGAGAGGAGCATAGGCGGTGTTTTCCACCTTGCCGCCCGGATAGAAGATCAGCCCGGCGGTGGGAGATTCCGGCGCAAAGACCCAGTTGCCGTTCTGCTTGGTGACGCTCACCACGTCATCCGATACCAGCGCATCCTCGGCGGCGGGGTCTGTGTGGTAGTAGTCGCTGACGTAAATACCGAATGCGATGCAGACGGCCAGCAAAACAGCCAGCAAGCAGAGAAAAACTCTGCGGAAAAACGATTTTTTCTTCTGGTTCTTCATAGAACTCCTTTATTTTATAAGCATTTTCCGCAATCGCTGCAGCCGTTGCAGATCAACTTGCTGCCGCAGGTCTCGCAGTTTGCGCGGAAATGGGGCGTATATAGATCTTCCTGCGGGATGGGGTAGCCCCAGTCGTCCACGAGGTCAAAATGAATGGGCCTGCCCTGAAAATTCATGCCGGATTTACAGGCCATTCGGCTTTGCAGCTGCTTGTTTGGCAGGTGGTAGCGCCTGCCGTCCTTGATGAACACGGTGCCGGTCTCGATAAAGCAGAAGGTCACGTTGGCATCCACGCATTCCTGCCGGAGCGATTTGACCCAATCAAAATTGCAGGGGCGGGCACCATCATAGTTTTCGCCGCCGCAGATGACCTGCTCGATCTGCCCGGCGGAAAGGTACTGCCGGATGCTTACTGGCCCGATGAAGGGCGCGCACATGATGCCCTTGTGCTTGAAGGGCAGGTCAAACAGAATGGGAATGCGCTCATCGGCGCGGCGCTGATTTTCACAGGTGACGTTGAAAAAGATGTTGTCCCAACCGCTGCCCCAGTCCGGCGGCAGGCACTCCCGTACCCGCTGCGGCCGTTTGGTGAGCAGAAAAAACACCACATCGCTGCGCTGGCGCATGATGTCCCACGCCTCAGCCCGCCACGGGTCGGCTTCTTCCAAGAAGAAATCCGAGGTCATGCAGACCCGGATCTGCTCACCACTCTGGATTTTGTAGTGTCCGGTGCGGTCTTTCTGGAGCGGATAGGAAAAGCCGCTTTTCGTTTTGTAGATCTCGGCTCCGTTCTGGTCCCGCATCCGGTCGAGAAAATACATGTAGCAGTTCTGGCAGCCCTCGCTGCACTTGACGCAGCCGTGCCATGGATTCCAGATGTCGTGCAGGAAGCTCACCTTCTTTCTGTACCTATTATACTAGCTGCGCGGACAGGAAACAAGAGCACCCCTTGCGCCGCCCCATCGGATGTGATAGGATGAAGAAAACCATGTGAGGGAGGAACCACCATGCCGTTTCTGATGATCCGCAATGACATCACCAAAGTGGCGGCGGATGCCATTGTCAACCCGGCGAACCGGAACCTTTTGCAGGGCAGCGGCACCAGCCGTGCTATCTATCAGGCGGCAGGGGAGCAGGAGCTGACCGCCGCCTGCGAAGCCATCGGCCGCTGCGATTTGGGAAAGGCGGTGTGCACCCCGGCGTTCGGACTGCCTGCAAAGTATATCTTCCATGCGGTGTGCCCGGCATGGCACGGCGGATTTTTTGGCGAAGCAGAACAATTAGCCGGTGCCTACCACTCTGCATTGGAATTAGCCGCAGAGTACCACTGCGAGAGCGTGGCCTTTCCGCTGCTGTCCAGCGGAAACTATGGCTACCCCAAAGAACAGGCCTTCCGCATTGCGGTGGACACCATCACACAGTACGTCATGGAGCACGACCTGACCGTGTATCTGGTGCTCTACGACCGGGACTCGCTGGCCGTGAGCCGGAAGCTGTTCGCCTCGGTGGAGGAGTACATTGACGACCACTATGTAGCACAGAACGATGAAAGCTACGGATTTGGCCGTCGGCGCAGGGAATTGTCAGAGCGGCGGAGGCTTCTGGAAGAAGATGCCGCCCTGCCGATGCTAGGTGCAGTTCCGGCACCCGCCGCGGCACCCAGGACAGCCCGCAGTCTGGAAAGCCTGATGGATAATCTCGGTGAAAGCTTCACCACCCGGCTGCTGCGGCTCATTGACGAGCGGGGGCTGAAAGACTCCACCGTGTACAAGCAGTCCAACATCTCCCGGCAGCATTTCTCCAAAATTCAGTGCAACCGCGAGTACAACCCTAAAAAGAAAACCGTGCTGGCCTTTGCGGTTGGGCTGCACCTGTCCGAAGATGAAACCATCGACCTGCTCAAGAGCGCGGGCTATGCCTTTTCGGATGGCTCCAAGCGGGACTGGATCGTGCGGTATTGCCTGGAACACAAAATCTATAACATCAATCAGGTCAATACGCTGCTGTTTGAATACGATCAGGAACAGCTGGGTGCGTGATTTGTCGCCTGCCCGTTGACCTTTTGCCCTCCGGTTTGTGGTATCCTTTTGCCAACGAAAGCGATACACCACAAAACGGAGGGCATTTATTATGAAGAAAAATCTTACCGAGCTTGTTTTCATTCTGGACCGCAGCGGTTCCATGGGCGGGCTGGAGCAGGACACCATCGGCGGGTTCAATGCTATGCTGACCCGGCAGAAGGAGCAGGAGGGCGAGGCCAACGTGACCACCATCCTGTTTGACCATGAGGTGCAGCTGCTGCACGACCGTTTCCCGCTGAAGGCTGTTGCGCCGCTGACCGAAAAGGACTACTACGTCCGGGGCTGCACGGCGCTGCTGGATGCCATTGGTTATGGCATGGAAAAGATGGTGAATATCCAGCGCCATCTGCCGGAGGACGAGCGTGCCGAAAAGGTCATCTTTGTCATCACCACCGACGGACTGGAAAACACCAGCAAACGGTTTAGCTATGAGAAGATCCGCCGGATGATCGAGCGGGAAAAAGAGCAATACGGCTGGGAGTTCCTGTTCCTCGGTGCCAACATGGATGCCGTGAAGGAAGCTGCCCGCTTCGGCATCTCGTCCGACCGGGCTGTGCGGTTTGAGAATGACGCACAGGGCGTGGCGGTCAACTACCACGTTGTCAGCGAGACAGTCTCCCGGATGCGGGAAGCACCCTGCTGCGCGTCCATCGGCGCAGAGTGGAAAGAACGAATCGAAGCTGATTTCCAGAAGCGGCATCATAGGTAAGGGAGGAAACAGCCATGTTAGGAGCAATCTTGGGTGACATCGTGGGCAGTCCCTATGAATTTGACCACAACAATTACAAGCACAAGGACTTTCCGCTGCTGAGCGAGAAATCGCACTTCACCGATGATACGGTCATAACCGTTGCGGTGGCAGTTGGTCTGATTGACGGAAAGGGTCTGCTGGAGAGAACATTTTGTGCAGTGCAGCATGAAATGCGGTTCTGGGGCCGTGAATATCCCCATGCCGGTTATGGCGGGATGTTCCGCCGGTGGCTGCACGCAGAAAATCCGAATCCCTATGAAGGGCGTCTTGCATCGGCCTGAAAAATCCGATATACTGAACCCAGAGAGTATATCGAATTTTTGGGGAAAAGGAGAGAACGGTATGGAACATCTTTATGAAAAGGCACTGGAAAGTGCGGAATATATCAAGATACACACGAAAAAGAGCCCGAAGATCGCGGTGGTGCTGGGCTCCGGCCTTGGCAAGCTGACCGCGGACTTTACGGACACGGAAGAACTGTCCTACAAGGACATCCCCAACTTCCCGGTATCCACGGTGGCAGGACACAAAGGCGCATTGTTGGCTGGCAAACTGGGGGACACGGAAGTCTACGCCATGGAAGGCCGCTTCCATTTCTATGAGGGCTACTCCATGAAGGAAGTCTGCTACCCGTTCTATGTGTTCAAGCTGTTGGGCGTGGAAAAGGTGGTGTTGACCAACGCCTGCGGCGGCATCAACCGGGAGTTTGCGCCGGGCACCCTGATGCTCATTACCGACTTCATCAACATGATGGGCACGAACCCCCTCATTGGCCCCAACGATGAGCGCTTCGGCCCCCGCTTCCCGGACATGACCGAACCTTACAGTCTGGAACTGCGGAACCTTGCCAAGCAGACCGCCGATGAACTGGGCATTGCCTACAAGGAGGGCGTTTACATGGGCTTTATGGGCCCTTGCTATGAAACGGCGGCTGAAATTCGCGCCTTTGCGGGGATGGGAGCCGATGCCGTGGGCATGAGCACCGTGCCGGAAACCATGGTCTGCAACTACATGGGCATGAAGGTACTGGCCGTCAGCTGCATCACCAACATGGCCACCGGCATCCAGACGGTCAAGCATAGCCACGCCCGCGTGCTGGAGATCGCAAATCAGGCAGGCGATACCCTGTGCCGATGGCTGGGTGCGGTGATTCAGAGAATGGAGTAAAAAAGATGCTCAATGCTGCGGAAGAAGCCGGACTGCTGAAACCCGGCGGTACCATCGTGGAGCAGACCAGCGGCAACACCGGCATCGGTCTGGCCGCGTTTGCAGCAGAGCGTGGGTACAAACTGGATATTTTTCTGGAGCGGGGTGCCTCGCTGGAGCGGCGGCTGATGCTGCTGGCCTACGGGGCACGGCTTCTGGATTACAAAGATGCCACCGGGGAGCGTCCGGAGACGAAGCACACCCACCCCTGGCAGGAGCCAGAGCGGGAGGCGACGCTGGATGAGATCGCAGCCTACTGCCGCCGCACCGGAGCTTACTTTAACAATCAAGCGGCAAACCCGGCGAACCCCGAGGCACATTACCGCACCACTGGGCCGGAGATCTGGCAGGATACAGAAGGCCATGTGGATATTCTGGTCTGCATGGCGGGCACCGGCGGCACGGGTTTTGGCACAGCAAGTTATCTGCGCAGCCGCAACCCGAATCTGCAAGTGGTTCTGGTGCAGCCCCATCCGGACTCCCGCCTGACCCCGGA
This sequence comes from Faecalibacterium longum, assembly GCF_040094125.1. Classification (NCBI taxonomy): domain Bacteria; kingdom Bacillati; phylum Bacillota; class Clostridia; order Eubacteriales; family Oscillospiraceae; genus Faecalibacterium; species Faecalibacterium longum. The sequence goes on along the minus strand of NZ_JBBNIH010000170.1, from coordinate 86,946 downwards.
GCACCCGGATGCGCAGATCATAGATGGCGTTTTGCCGGCGTATGATGTGCCGGAAAGCGCACTTTCCGACTATCTGCGGCCAGACTGGAGCGATGCGTGCATCAATGTCCGCACCGAGGAAGCCTACGAAACGGCCCATGAGGTGCTGCGGGCGGAAGGACTGTTTCTGGGCACATCGGCAGCAGCGGCTTTGCACGCAGCGGTGCAGGTGGGCCGCAGACCGGAGAATCAGGGAAAGAACATCGTGGTCATCGTCCCGGACAACGGCATGAAATATCTGTCTACGCCGATGTACCGGCAGAAATGATAAAAACACGATGATACGACTGAATTTTGAAAAGATTGCATAGGATTTTATAAAAGTATTATTCTTTCATGAATTTTAGCACTCTTCTATTGACATTGCTAATGAACGGTGCTATAACAGTGGCGTGCTCAGGAGGAAGGGCAAAAGGAGAGCCGCTAGGCTCCCCGGAAAGCCCTTCTGAATGGACGCTTCAGATTTTTTGCCCCGACCCGAACGCCGGGATTGGAGGAATGATTTATGCTTATGCCGACTGTTTTCCATGAAAACCTGTTCGATGATTTCTTCGATCCGTTCTGGAATGACGCTGCACTGGAACGTGCTATGAACCGTGAGGCTCGTGGCGCCTTTGGTAAGCGTGGTGCAAACATGATGAAGACCGATGTCAAACAGACGGACAATGGCTATGAAGTAGCTGTTGACCTGCCGGGCTGCAAGAAGGAAGACGTCCAGATGGAACTGGACGACGGCTACCTGACCATTCAGGCAGTGCGCAGCCACAGCAACGATGAAAAGGATAAGAAGGGCCGCTATCTGCGGCGCGAATCCTTCTCCGGCACCTGCGCGCGCAGTTTCTACGTGGGCGATGTGAAGAAGGAAGACATCCACGCAAAGTTCGAGGATGGTGTCCTGTACATCGAGCTGCCTGCTCCTCAGCAGACGAAGGCTTTGCCTGAGAACCCGAATCTGATTGCAATCGAGTAAAACGCCGGTCATGTGCGCCAAGGCACAACGCACATAAGGTGGCCCCGGAGAGCTGTAACAAGCCCTCCGGGGCCATTTTTGTTTCCCGACATCTTTTCCGCAGCGGCAAGGCGTGGTAGAATAATGGCAGAACCAATCCACAGGTGAGAAAATCGAACTTCAGAGATAGGAGATGTTTCTATGCGGTCTGATGGGCTGAAACGCCGGATCTCGGCAGGCAGAGGAGATGCTTTGGCTGATCTGGTTTTGAAAAATGCCAGAATCATCAATGTGTTTACCGATGAGATCGACACCGCTGATATTGCCATCAGCGGAAATTCGATCGTGGGCGTGGGTATGTATCATGGCCGGAAAGAAGTTGATCTGCACGGCAAATATGTCTGCCCGGGCCTGATCGATGGGCATATCCACATCGAAAGCTCCATGCTCTGTGGTCCGGCTTTCGAGCAGGCAGTGCTGCCCCACGGTACCACTGCGGTGGTCACAGACCCACACGAGATCTCGAACGTTGCGGGGCTGGAAGGCTTGGATTTTATGCTGGAAACGACAAAAAATCTGACCCTTTCGGTTTATTTCATGCTGCCCTCCTGTGTTCCGGCCACGGATCTGGATGAATCCGGTGCGGTGCTGAACGCAGAACAGCTCCGGCCTTACTATGGCGATCCCCGCGTGCTGGGGCTTGCGGAGCTGATGAATGCCTACGGGACGGTGCGCTGTGACCCGAAGATCCTGCAGAAGATCCGCGACTGCACCGAAGCGGGAAAGATCGTGGATGGCCATGCGCCGCTTTTGAGCGCTAAGGACCTGAATGCTTATATTGCGGCAGGCGTTCAGTCCGATCACGAGTGCTCCAATATCGAGGAAGCCATGGAAAAACTCCGGCTCGGACAATACATCATGATCCGGGAAGGAACGGCTGCCAAAAATATGGAGGCCCTGATGCCGCTGTTCCGGGAGCCCTATTGCAACCGCTGTATGCTGGTGACAGATGATAAGCACCCCGGTGACCTGCTGGACAGCGGACACATCGATTCCAACATCCGTAAAGCAATCCGGCTGGGCGCAGACCCAGCAGTGGCCGTCAAAATGGCAACGCTGGTCCCGGCACAGTATTTTGGATTCAAGCAACGCGGTGCCGTAGCACCGGGGTACCGGGCAGATCTGGTTGTGGTTCCTGATCTGGAATCCTTTACGGTCGAACAGGTTTACAAGAATGGCACGCTGGTGGCCGAGCACGGAAAAACGCTGAAGCCCGCACCGCTTGACATCGACCGTGTGAGATTTTCCCACGTTATGGATTCCTTTGATCTGGATGAGATCACACTGCAGGACCTGGAACTTCGGGAAAGCGGGGAGCAGGAGCGTGTCATCTGCCTGAACCGAGGCGAGCTGCTTACGGAGGAAAAAATCATCCCGTTCCAACGGCATCCGGGCAAAGCTCCCGGTGTGGACCCGGAACACAACATCGTAAAACTGGCCGTTTTTGAGCGGCATCATCACTCCGGCCATGTGGGCATTGGCTTTTTAGGAAACTTCAGCCTGAAATGCGGAGCCGTTGCATCGAGCATCGCACATGATTCCCATAACCTGATCGTGGCAGGGGACAACGATACCGATATGATGCTGGCCGGCAACACTGTGCGGAAAAACAAAGGCGGACTTGCGTTTGTGGCAGATGGACAGGTCGTGGCAGAACTTGCGCTTCCGGTGGCCGGATTGATGAGCACCGAAAGCGCAGAGAGCGTTGCGGCGAAAATGCAGGCGCTGAACGATGCCCTCAAGGCACATGGTGTAGCGGAAGATATCGGCATTTTTATGACCCTCGCCTTCGTCAGCCTTCCGGTCATTCCCAAACTCAGACTGAATACATACGGCATCATCGATGTAGCGCAGCAGAAAGTCGTTCCGGCTGTTTTTTAATACGCGATAACAAAAATACTGCCGGAGACCGACCTGAATGGTCCGTCTCCGGCAACAGAACAGTTCGTTCCTACTCTTAGAAGCGAGCCGCATCAAGAGAAAAATTGACGGAAATTCTTATTTGATAAATCGGAATTTGCTACGTTGGTTCATCAAGTACTCATCGTCCAACTTTTTTGCATAGGAGGTTCACCATGCTGGAACGATTCTTCAAGTCACAGGTAGCAACGGTTTCGGATTCAACCTATTGCCACCGTATTACAGATGCTTTGACAGCGGCTGGAATCAAATGCTATTGCAAAACCAAAGATGTGAATCAGCGAAGTGTTTTTGACGCAACACGGATGCGAGCACAAATCGGGACTTTTGGAATAAAGCCTCAGTATATTACAGAGATTTTTGTAGACAAAGAAAATGCAGAACTTGCTTCTCATATCATTCATACCCTGTAAAATTCGCGTTTATCAAGGTGAACATTTAAGTATTAAAAACGGGAGTGAAAACAAATGATGACCATTGCACAGATCATGGAAAAGATGATCGCCTTTTCCGAAGGGAATATCCATGACATCACGCACCTGAGCTGCGTGTGGACCTATGCCAAAACCATTGGTGAGCTGGAGGGGCTGGACGCAGACACGCAGTTTATTCTGGAGGTGGCGGCCATCACCCACGATATCGCCTGCCCGCTCTGCCGCAAAAAGTACGGCAACACCAATGGTAAATATCAGGAGCAGGAGGGGGCCCCGCTGGTGCGGGAGTTCTTGGCGGATACCGGCATGACAGCAGAACAGATCGACCGGGTGGCCTATCTGGTATGGCACCACCATAGTCCGGCGCAGATCAACGGCATTGACTATCAGATTCTGATTGAGGCAGATTATATCGTCAATGCGTCCGAAAGCGGGTACGACCAGCAGGCAATCCGAACCTTTATGGAACATACGATGAAAACGGCAGCAGGTATCCGGCTGACGAAAACAGTGTTTGGAGTGTAAAAATGATTCAGAAGCATTGCTTTGAATGCGGTACGGCATTGATTGAAAAAGAACTGGAAGAAGAGGGCATTGTGAATTATTGCCCGAAATCCGTCCCAACAGCCTTGCAGCGGAATTTTTGAATGCGTATCTGGACGAAGTGGGGAATAAGCCGATGGAGATGTGATTCGTGACGGAACCACGGGAATTTTGACGGGGAGTATGGAAAAAAAGTTGGTTCGGCCTGTTTCGGTTGACTTTTTATAAAGAATTGGTATATTGATACTATATAGTATCAATAAGTATCAACTGCGAGGTGGACAGAATGGATGGGGCACAGTTTGCCAAAATGCTTTCAGATAAGCATTTGTTTGAACTCAATCGGATGGAATACAAGTACTCGACTGTCAGCGTCAAAGAATTTGCCGAATTGCTGCGGCAAAACTTTGCGCAGCCTCTGCCGTTGACTGATTTTTCTGGAAATAAGCTGTTTTACCTGCCGAACCTCGCGCAAATTTCAACAAATGGTATGAAGCAGTTGCTCTCTGTCCCTGTCAGTGGACAAAACTTCGGTTTGTCGGCGATGACCGAGGAAATTTATGCGACTTTTCAAATTGAAAGTATCCGCTCGACCCGCAGCAGTATCCGTTATATCCTCGATGGTTATGCCCCTCGTGATGAACAAGAAGCCCGCATCTATGGTATGAAGCGCGGACTGGAGTTTATCGCGAATCGTCAGAATAGGATCACCGAGGAGAATCTGCATCACCTATATCAGATCAGCACAGGGGATTATTTCCCGGATGAAGATCGATTACTGCCAAACCACTTTTATCGGCATGGCGAGGTTTTTATTGTGGGCGGTGAAGAACCCAGACCGGGACTTCCGGCAGAGCGGCTTCCCAGTGCCATGAAATGTCTTGTCGATTTTGCGAATGCCAATGACGGCATCAATGAGCTGCATAAGGCTGCCATTCTGCACTTTGCTTTTGCATACTACCACCCCTATTTTGACGGGAATGGACGCACTGCACGGCTATTCCACCTCTGGTATCTTGTTCAGCAGGGCTATCCTGCGGCACTGTTCACGCCGTTTTCCCGATACATCGCTGAAAACAAGGACGCATATTACAAAGCCTACGAACGCGTGGAGAGAAATGCTCTGATTTCCGGCTATACGGATGTGACTCCCTTTCTGTTCTACTTCTGCAATGAGGTCTATAACCGCCTGCAGGTGGATGCAGTCCCGCCGAAAACTGATCTTGAGGTATATCAAACTGCTCTTGCGGAAGGAAAAATCACAGAAAAAGAACGGCTGCTCTGGGAGTATGTTCTGTCTGCTTATGGTGCAGAGGAGTTTACCACAAAGCAGCTGGAAAAGGATTTCCGAAACGCTGCGTATGCAACCATTCGGACGTTTGTGATGAAATTCCATGAGATGGGGCTGCTTACTGCAAGAAAAGCAGGAAACAGGGTGTTCTATCGTGTCGTTGGGACTTCTGACGGTCGGCCATTATAATGAATCCAAAAGGAGAACGTTATGAAAACGATTCGTGTTGTGGCCGCTGTGATCTGCGACTCCATGCAGGAAAAGCGCAAAATCTACGCTACTGCCCGCGGTTATGGCGACTATAAAGGCCAGTGGGAGTTTCCGGGCGGCAAAATCGAGCCGGGCGAAACCCCGCAGCAGGCTCTGAAGCGGGAAATCGAAGAAGAACTGGACACGGAAATCGCCGTGGGGAATCTAGTTGGGACAATCGAGTATGATTATCCGGCGTTTCATCTTTCCATGGACTGCTTCTGGTGTGAAGTGGTTTCCGGCAATCTTGTTCTGAAAGAAGCGGAAGCTGCACGGTGGCTGACGAAGGAGGATTTTGATTCCGTTCCGTGGCTCCCGGCGGATCGGACCATTTTGGATGCCATTAGAAGCTCAATGCAGCCAGTGAAACCACTCCATACCAGCGAATATGACAACGAACCTCTGCAGAGATGCTGAGTGTTTACGGCATGAAGGATGAACTGCGCCGTCCCATGATGCTGTTGGTGAAAGCCGCTATTCCGAAAAAATCGTAAAACAGAGGCCTCCGAATCTTTTCCTAATAAGAAAGAGATTCGGAGGCCTTTATTGGTTGATTTAGCTAACAGTCGTGTCGAAAGACATCCCGTCTGAGGGCAAAGCGAAGGTTTTGCTTTTCAGGCGGGATTTTTTTGCTTTTTGGGACTGTTGTATACAATATATGGGCTAAGAGGGTGGGTGACTTGGACTACGAGTCCATAAACTTTTCTTCGAAAGTACGATACAATTATGTCACGGAAACGGACCGGGCCCGAGAGGGAGCGGAAAACGGAGCCGACGAACCTTGAAAATTGAATATGCAGCTTCAGGTACTTCCAGACAATGATACTTCCGTAATTCGAGGCCCGGTCATAAAGAAGACGGGGTGGCCGAGAGGCCAATGGAGTGGTGCAAATCCACCGCCTGAATGTTTCCCTTTCTCAGGGGTGCCGGGGGCAAATTAAGAGAAACCATACAAAACCTTTTCCAAACGCCGTTCGAGGGTAACCACGGACGGCGTTTTTATATATCAGCGAAAAGGAGTACGCAAATGAACCGCAAGACCACAAAAAAGGTGGATGAATCCACCCTGACAACTTTGTGCGCCGTCTGCCGAGGGGCATTTTTGGACGCAAAGGGCGTCCATCTCCGCAGAGCCGACCCCAGGCAGCTCGTCAAGGATGTCTGCACGTATTGCCAGACACGATATGGGTTTGACTACTACGTTCAGCCCATTGTCTGTAAATCGAAAATGACCGGAAAGGAGAACCGACGTGAAACTGAGCCAGCTTAAAATTGACCCGGAGTTCCAAAGCAAAATTCCGCCGCTGCAGTTTGAGGAAGAACAGCAGCTTGAGCAGAACATCATTGCCGAGGGTCGTCTTCTGAATCCCATCATCACATGGAATGGCTACATTCTGGATGGGCACACCCGCTACCGCATCCTGAAAAAGCACGGTTTTATCAAGTTTGAAGTGGAAGAAATCCAGCTTGCGAACGAATCGCCGTAGGACATAGTGTTGGGTCTGCGACGGTACGACGTGCTGAAAAGTATTCACGAGGCATTGATGCTGCGGAAGAAGCGGTGCCCGGTGCGCAGGAAGAGATCCTGACCGGGCATATCAAGGCGACAGATGAACAGATCGTAGCGCTTGCTTCAATTCCAAAGGAAGAGCGCCCGGCAATTCTTGAGGAACTCAAGAAGAAAAAGAGTGACCGTGATGATACGGTCCTCGAACGCCTGAAGCCGAACAGGCCACCACCGAAGCCAAAGCCTGCACCGCAGAAGAAAAAGCCGACGGCAACGGAAAACAACACGGTGTCGCAGGCAGAACAGCCGGAAATGTCGGTACAGGAACCGATCACCGAGTCCCCGCCGGAAGAGGAAATCGAGCCGACCAGCAATGCGCCACCAAGTTTTCTTCAGAGCATACAGGGTCATAAACGGCACTTGTCCGAAGAAGACAAGGCCCGACTGCAGGCCTCGGTGGATGCCCGTTATGACGGCATCCGGGCACCCTGGAAAATCTACTGCATCGAAACGGCATACGAACTGTACAAGCAGTATGGCTGTGAGCGCTACGTCGAGATGCTTCACATCATCAACGAGGCGTGGAAGGGCAATGTGGATTCCTACCTTGCCGGTGTGATCCGGGGTGTGGCCCGCTTCATCTCCGTATACGAGGGCGAGTACAGCCGGGAGCGCCTGGTGCAGCAGCTGGCAAGGACACATCCGAAAACCATCACGCAGCTGGCACAGAAAGACACCGGCAGTTCTGCAAACCGCCACATGCGGCAGATTCTCCGCATCTATAACGGTGCCAGCCGTGAGATGAGTCTGCCGCTGAAAAACTGACAGTTTCGTTTTACCTCCTGAACAACAGTCGTCGTGGTATCCGTCTGCGGCGGCTGTTTCTTACATAAAAAGGAGGTTGATTTTTATGTTACCGAACAATTGGAGATATCTCCGAGGGGACATCTATTATGCAGACATGGAGCCGCATATCGGCTCGGAACAGGGCGGAAAACGCCCTGTGGTAGTTCTGCAGAACAACATTGGAAACCGTCATTCGCCTACACTGATCGTTGCAACTGTTACCACCTGGACGGAAAAGAAGAAAAACCAGCCCACCCATGTGCTGGTGGATTCCAACCCGGCCTTTGAAGAACCGTCCATGATTCTTCTGGAGCAGATCTTCACGATCGATAAATCCCGCATCGAACGCTTTATGGGCTATGCCAGCAAGGCTGAAATGCTCCGCATTGATATGGCTTTGCTGGTCAGTCTGGCTCTGAATGTTCTGAGCGGAAACCGCAGCGAATAGCGGACAACCAGTAACCCGTAAAAATGAGGTGATAGCGATGTAATCGGAGGTGAGTGAGCCATGCGAAAGAGTGCCCCCATTGAAGTGGTGGTACATTACCCCAAAACGAAAGAGGGATGGGACGAACTCGGAAAACGGGTCGCAACCGCCCACGCCAACTATGTGATCGAAAAAATCGACCGTCTGAACTGCCCCACATGGCAGAAGCTCGAATTGCTGCAGGCGGTGATCGATACTACCAAAGGAACTTACAAACCCAAAGAACACCAAAAGCCCGGCTGGCAGCCGAGCCGATAAACAAAGCCCCACGCTCAACATATGCTTTTCTGCTCCGACCAGAGATAGTCAGATTCAGAGGCAGTGTTGAGCGTGGGGCTTTTTGTGTTACATAAGTGGTTTGAAATGCTGCCGACACAACAAAACGGTTGATTATTGGCGGCCAATATGGTATCCTATGGCATTGCATAACACGCAAAACAGTTTCGCTTTTTGCTGAAAGAGCGTATCGAAACCGTCCTGATGGAGCAGCAGAAAAAGTTTTTTGAAAAGTAAAAGCTCTTGCGTCCCGTGAAAAAAGAAGGTAATATAAATACAGAGCAAGACACAGAACGCAGGGAGGGATGAAAACCATGTTTTACGAGATCATGCACCGGGAAAGCTGTGTGGCACAACTCAGCACGACAGGGGAATGCAGGGTCTGCCTCGAGGATTTCATGCCCTATGATCTGGTTCTGGTGGAATCGGATGATTTTGACGAGCGCATCAATAATGTAACGAACTTTTACTATTGGTGCGCCTCCCGGATGTTGACGTTGGATCGCACCTACGCCAAGGAAATCCTGAACAGTATCGGTGCATCTCAGAGTGTTACGGACAGGGAACGAGCACAGATTGCATTATCCTACCATTGTCTGTCTTTGCTGGATGTGTTCTGGGTGAAAGAAGAAAACGAGAAGATTCGATTCGAGGATATCAACCTTTTCGCACACTCCTTAAGCAATGCGCTTGTGGATATTGCGCTGCGGGGGCACCAAATGACGGTGACAAACGCCCATCTTCTGGCAAATGACCTGTCTACGGGTGGCGTGTACCCCAAGGCGTGGGTGCGAAAAGAGGATGGCTTCTATCTTTACAAGGATGGTGGCAGGGAAGCGGTGGAACGTGAAGTGCTGGCAAGCAAAATCTGCCGGTGCTTTGACTGCCATCAGGTACTGTATGAGCAGGGGATGTTTGAAAATGAGCCGGTTTCTATCAGCAAAATCATGACATCTCAGCGATACAGTCTTGTGACCTATGCAGCCTATGACGTCTACTGCACGAACCATGATTGGAACACGCTGGATAAGATCTTAGAGTTGGATGCTCCCAGCTACTATATGATGAACATTCTGGATTATCTGGTGGGCAATACCGACCGTCATTGGGAAAATTGGGGTCTGCTGGTAGACAACGAAACCAATCAGCCCATCCGTCTGCACGACCTGATGGACTTCAACCGGGCGTTTCAGCAGTACGACACGCCAGAAGGCGCAAACTGTCTGACCGTGGGAAAACGCCATCTGAGCCAAAAAGATGCTGCAGTGGAAGCGGTGCGGAACATTGGACTGAACCAAGTCTGTCAGGTGGAGCATACCGTATTCTCCGAGCATCCGGCATGGAAAGCAACGTTTGAAGAACGACTGCGTGTTTTACGGAACGCCATGTAAGTCAGAGCGAATATCAGAATAATTGAAACAGAATGATTCCATAACGAAAGCCCGTCTGCGCTGCCACATATCGTGGCTTGCAGACGAGCTTTTTCGTTTGGCCGGAGAAAAATTACCATACCTCACATGCGAAGCATAGATGGAAAATCGGAACCAAGGTTTTCCACCAGATGGCAAAAGCACTTCTGACTGATGGTCTTTTGTCCGTTTTCCCAGCAGCGGATGCTTGTCCGGCTGACCTTTGCGTGGTCGGCAAGCTGCTGGCGATTCCAGCCTTTTGCCTCCCGGTATCTGCGGAGGAAGGCTCCGCCGCCCCGGTGCAGAAACAGGGTGTAGTCGTTCAGAACGTCCTCCACCGGGATGCCGTAAAGGGCGGCGAGCTTGTCCGCAATCTCCGGGGAGAAGCTCCGGCGGAAATTGCCGCTTTCCAGATCCTGATAGAGCCATTCCTCCATGCCCACCATGGCGGCAACCTCTTTTTGCAGCAAGTCAAGACCATAGCGGCACCAACGCAGACGGTCCCATGGGTTCGGGATGTCGGCGTAAGAGCGGTACATACGGTAGAACGCCTGCGTCTCTACGGTGGTGCGGGGGCCTGCCAAAGTTACCTGCAAGATGTATAGAGGGGTTAGACCACAACCCTCACATGACACCCTCTGAAGCAGAAAAAAGGAACCACTCTCTCGGCTCCAAAAAATCCATTTTGACGTAGATGCGTCATTGCGTGAAAGAGGTGGATTCTCTTTTCCATCCCAAAGTGCGCTGGGGAGAGGATAGCATTTTCGATGCACCGGCTGGCATAAGTGGAGAAGCGCGCCCGGCGGGTGGAGTCGAAGGTGTCTACGGCTTTCATCAGGCCAATGGTGCCGATGGAAATCAAATCGTCCTGCTCAGAGGGGAGAGCATAGTATTTCTTTGCGATGTGCGCCACTAAGCGCAGATTGTGGCGGATGAGCTTTTCCCGGGCGGATGAATCACCGGCCCGCAGATCGGCGAAGGCCCTGATCTCTTCCTGTGGACTCAGCGGGCGGGGGAAACTGCCCGCTTCCAGATGGAGCGCAAGCACGAGGAATTTGGACGCGAAAAATTGCAGCAGGGTCAACAGCATACGGAACACCTCCAAAACCGTTCTTCTATACAGTATGAACGGGGAGAGAGGGTTCAGAATCGTTTTCTGCTTATAGAAAGTGGTGGTCTATATGACAGGGGAGCAGAGCTATCGCTATTATAATGAGTTTCTCTGGCCGGACCGCTATGCTGACTGTGTGCCTGGCGCTTTTGCTGAATGAAGACGATGATACGACTGATTTTTGAAAAGATTGCATGAGATTTTATCAAAGTATTATTCTTTTGTGAATTTTAGCACTCTATGCTTGACAGTGCTAAAAACATGTGCTATAACTAAGCCGTGCTCAGGAGAGAGGGGCATGAGGGAGCCGCAAGGCTCCCGGGAAGACTCCGCTCCTGATGCACATCTCATAAATTTTTTGCCCGACCCGAACGCCGGGATTGGAGGAATGATTTATGTTTATGCCGACTATTTTTCATGAAAACCTGTTCGATGATTTCTTTGACCCGTTCTGGAACGATGGCGCGTTGGAGCGTGCGATGAACCGTGAAGAGCGTGAGACCTTCGGCAAGCGCGGTGCAAACATGATGAAGACCGATGTGAAGCAGACCGCCGACGGCAGCTATGACGTTGCTGTTGATCTGCCCGGCTGCAAGAAGGAAGACGTTCAGATGGAGCTGAACGACGGCTACCTGACCATTCAGGCCGTCCGCAGCCACTCCAATGACGAGAAGGATAAAGAGGGCCGCTACCTGCGCCGCGAGACTTTCTCCGGTACCTGCGCCCGCAGCTTCTATGTGGGTGACACCATGAAGAAGGAGGACATCCACGCAAAGTTTGAGGATGGCATCCTGCACATCATGCTGCCTGCACCTCAGCAGCAGAAGGCTCTGCCGGTCAATCCCAACCTCATTGAAATTGAATAATGCCTGTGCATCGGTGTGAGGAACACCGGTGCATAGAACTTGCCCCCGGAGAGCTGCCCAAGGCTCTCCGGGGGCTTTTTGCGTTCCGGCATCTTTTCGGCAGAGAAAAGCGTGGTAGAATAGAAACCAAATAGTACCGAATCTATCGCAAGTCAAGAAAATAACACAACATGATAACAGCATATTTGCGATATGCAATGCAACGCTGTTGCTGTTGCATTAAAAAGTTGAATTGCTAGTAAGTCTGCCAAAAGAGATTTTGTATTGACTTTGAACTTTAAGAATGGTATCATAAGCACTAGAATAAGGTGAGTAGTGCGTCTTTTGTAATCGTAAGGGTACTTTGCTCCTTTAATATAATTGAATTATCTGGGCAAACTTGATGTGAGTCAAGGACGCAAAGTTTGAAGCCTTCTGGAAGTTGTTTTATAAAACCAAAAGGTGGTTCGGCTGCAAAAGGATTTTCCCTTATTTTTGGGGAAGATACTATTGCAGCCTTTTTCTTTTTGCGCTTTCAATTTGTGTTTTCAATGGTGAGAAAGGATGGAAGTATGAGGCTGTTTTCCTACCTGTCTGTGGCAGTGCTGCTTGTGAGCGGTATTGTGCTCACAGCGTATTCTCCGGACCTGCTTTCCATGGTCATCGTCGGCTTTATGTGTATGATCACACTGGCGGGGTGCATCTATGGCCTTTTGCCGACGATCTCGTTTACGGGCGGACTGCTGAACGGACAGAACGGCATCCGCAAGGCATCCGGGACCGAAGGCAGCTCGGCGTGGGTCGCGGCGCTGCGGATCGAGCGCTTCTTCCAGCAGAAGCGGCTGGACAAGCTGTTTGGCGAGTACCGCGAGAAAGTGCAGCACCAGCGGGAGACGGGGCAGATCGTCAGCGACATCGATGAGGTCCTCAACGAGGATGTCCTTGCGCTGTACACATGGCGAGGCGTCATCGCCCAGATCCCCGGCACCCTGACGGGCCTCGGCATTCTGGGTACCTTCGTGGGTCTGCTGCTGGGCCTGCGGAACATCAGCTTCGTCACGGTGGAGGCTGCTCTGGGCAGCGTGCAGTCCATTCTGGCCGGTATCGATACGGCATTCTATACCTCCATCGCAGGCGTTATCCTGTCTATCCTGTTTAATATTATAAATAATGTATTGAGGAACATCATGAACCGCGAGACGGGACTGTTCCTCGAAGAGTTCCACAAGACGGTCATCCCCACCACGGACGAGCAGGCCCGCTACAGCAGCCGCCGCGAGGTGCGGCAGATCCTGGAACTGCTGGACCGTCTGCCCAAGAACACGGGCAATGGCGCTCTGACCGGCGAAGCCATGAGAGGAAATGGCGGCAACGAGCGCGTACTGATGCCGCAGATCCTGGACGGCCTGCGCAAGAACGAGTTCACCTTCTTCCTGCAGCCGCGGTATGAGCTGAACACCCGCAAGGTCATCGGTGCCGAGGCGCTGGTGCGCTGGAACCACCCGGTACTGGGCGTCGTTTCGCCCGCAGTGTTCATCCCGGTACTGGAAAGCAACGGCTATATCACGAAGCTGGACCAGTATATCTGGGAGGAAGTGTGCAAGACCATCCGGGTGTGGATCGACGAGGGTGTCCGTCCAATGCCTATTACGGTCAACGTGACCAAGACTGATATTCTGGCCATTGATGTGGCAGAATTCTTCTCGGGAATGCTGAAGAAATATCGTATCCCGCCGAAATATCTGGACATTGATATTTCGAGAACTGCCTATCTGGAAACGCACGACGTTCTGAGCGAGACAGTGGCTCAGCTGCAGCAGATGGGCTTCCGGGTCGTGCTGGACGGCTTTGACGGAAATTATATGGAGCTGAGTGCTCTGGGCGACATCGGCACCGACGTGCTCAAGCTCGACCTGTGCAGCGCCGAGATGCAGAACCGGACGAACGCACTGCCCGGTATCTTTGTGCAGGCCCGGACGCTCCGGCTGAACCTGCTGGCAGAGGGCATCGAGAGCGCAGAGCAGCTCAATGTGCTGCGCAAGGCAGGCTGCACCGAGGGACAGGGCTATTTCTTCTCCCGACCGCTGTCGGTGGATGAGTTCGCCAAGATTCTGAAAGTGGGGCACGCAGGATGAAAAGACACAGACAGAAACCGAATGAGGAGTACAACTTCTGGCAGCCGGCCACCGATATGATGAGCGGCCTTGTGTTTGTGCTGGTGCTCATCATTGCGCTGCTGGGTCTCTATCTTCTGAGCGACTACACCGGTTATGAGGAGGCGTCCTCCGTTTCCAGCGAAGGGCCTTCGTCCAGCGGCACCGGCTGGAACAATAACGACCCCGGCGGCTGGTACTATGACGGCGGCATCGGCGACGGTGATGGAGACGGCAACGGTCAGTTCGACCAGCAGATCATCCAGACCGGCGGTGGAGGCGGCTACGGCGAGGACGGCATTAAGACCGCCGTGTTCGTAGAAGTGGTCGATGATGAGACGGAGCGGCGCATCCCGGAAGCGGGCGTTACCTTCGAGCTGTACCGCACCGATACGACCCATCTGCAGAACGGAAGCCTGCAGACCCTGAATACCTATTATCCGGAAAAAATCAACTACCGCGACTATGAGACGACCGAGGAGGGCGTCTTTTATCTGCCGGAAAAGATCTGGCAGGGCAGTTACTATTTCCACGAGCTGACCGAGCCGGAGGGCTACGATGCGGCGGGGGACACCTATTATGATGTGAACCGGATGTACGACTGGCCCGACCCCTATGTGGTGCAGATCCGGCTGTCGCCCTGCAAAAACATCATCCGTATCCAAATGAACGACGCCGAGACGCAGCTGCCTGTGGGCGGCGGTACATTCCGCGTCATCGCGGCTGAGGACATCGTGACCAAGGACGGCACGGTGCGCTATACGCAGGGCCAGTATGCAGATACCATCGTCTGCGATGAGAACGGCTACGGCGAGAGCAAGGAGCTGTATCTGGGCAATTACACCGTGCAGCAGCAGACCGCACCGAACTACTACACCACCATGCAGGAAGATTTGAATGTCGAGGTGGAGAAGAAGAACGGCGAGGATCCGGAGCTGCATGAGATCGACGCAGAGAAGACCAAAATCGCATTGAGCGTCACCGATGAACTGAACTCCACCGGGCTGGAAGGTGTGACCTTTGCTGTGAGCAACGAGCGCACTGGCATCACTCAGACCGTGACGACCGATGCCGCAGGCAATGTGCTGCTGACCGACCTGGACAAGAGCACGACCTATCACATCCGTGAGCAGCAGACGCTGGAGAACTACCGCCTGGACAATACGGACTACACCATGACGGTGGCGGCAGATGGCCGTATCGACGGCCTCAGCACGGCAGCGCTGTCCATCACTAACCGGATGCTGCGGGTGTCCATCCACGCAGTGGATATGGTCCTGCGCAGTGACACGGCAGACGAACAGCTCTCGCTGTACAACGCTCAGGACCAGCTCATCCAGACCTGGACGACCAACGGTTCCGGCGAGATGTTCACCGACCTGACCGAGGGCAGCTACTATGTCGTGCGCGGTGAGCCGAATGCAGAAAACGCAAAGAAATATAACTTTACCGTACAGGATACGGCAAGACAACAGAACTGGAACGTGCCGGTATTCACGCTGCGCAGTGCCATCGCGCTGGCTGTGCTGGCTGTCATCGCGGCAGGCGTCATCTGGCTGCTGGTATTCCTGTGGGGCGTGCTGGCCCGCCGCAAGGCGCGGAAGGCAGCAGAGACCCAGAAAGAAGAAAAGAACGAAGAAGATTCGAACAAAAAAGAGTCATAAAGGGTGGTGAGAAACGATGAACAATGTTCAGCTCCGTGTAGGAGACCTGCTGTATGCGGCCTTCAAGCGCTGGAAGATGATTTTGGCGCTGGGCCTGCTGGGATTCATCTGCGGATTCGCGCTCAGCGGTGTCTCCTATCTGCAGGGCAACTACACCAGCTATGAGATCAGCTGTTCCATTGCCATCACCTCCCAATCATCGACGGGAGCCTTTACCAACAACTCCTCCTACCTGAGCACCAACGACTTCCATCTGGCGGAGGATATGGTAGACGCGGCAAGTTTTGTGATGAAGAGCAACCGTGTATTGCAGGCGGCTCTTGACAGCACAGGCCTTGTGTCGGTCTCGACGAAGGATGTTTACCAGAATCTGGAGGTGAGCCGGTACAACGAGACACAGGTCCTTCAGCTCACTCTGAGCTGGAACAATGCGGACGCCGGCATCCGGCTGATGAACGCCATTCTGGACGCCAGCAGGACGATCCTGCCGGAGACGCTGATGGTGGGCTCGGTGGCGGTCATCGACGCCCCGGAGGCAAAGTACCTGATGGGTGGCGGCAGCTATGCCAGCCTCTGGATCATCTTCAGCCTGCTGGGCCTGATGGCCGGTGTGGGCATGGCAGTTCTGGAGCTGCTTATGCGGCCCACTCTGGTGAACCTGAAAGACGTGGAGGATGTTCTGGGTCTGGAAACGCTGGGCAATGTCCCGAAGGACGACGGCTATTTCCAGAAGAATACCCAGCTCCTGAGCGAAAAGCACCGCTCGGATGCCGAAGCTGTGCAGAACTTTGCCTCGGCGGCATATATCCTGACCAATCGCTTCGGCACGAAGGAAAAGCAGCACCGGTTCTATGTGACCTCTGCCGAGGACGGCGAGGGCAAGAGCACGGTGGCGGCGAACCTGGCTCTGCAGCTTTCGGATATGGAAAAGCGCACTCTGCTGCTGGACCTGAACACCCGCGCCCCGAGTCTGGGCGGAATGTTTCTGCGGAGCGTGGATTACAGCCGGACTCTGAATGCTCTGTATAAGGGCGAGTCTGCTGCACAGGAGGCCATCGTTTCGCTGACGGGCTTTCTGGACCTGCTGCCGATGGTACTGGAGCGCAACGCCGTGCCTCTGGATGGTACGCTGTTCGAGCTTCTGGAAAAAATCATGGAGCCCTACGAGTACGTGGTCATCGACGCTTCGTCGGTGGGTCGTTCCTCGGACGTGCTGCGCCTGAACAAACTGGCGAACAATGTGCTGTTTGTGGTGCGCTACGATGCGACGCCGCTGCCCGCTCTGCAGGATGCCATTGAAAAGCTGGATAAATCCGGTGTGCGTGTGCTGGGCTGTGTGGTCAACGAGACGCAGTCTCTGGGGACCTTCCAGTTCTATCCGGAGCGCACTGCAGTTTCGAACGCATCGAAAAAGAACGAAAATACGGACGAAAAAGAAACTGGCGGCTCACTGCCGGAAGATCTGCTTCGCCCGGCGGACGGTCAGGAGAAGGCCGCTGACTGGAAGCCGTCCGGTGCAGGGAGCCAGAGCGTGCTGGACGAACTGACAGACGACCTGTACCAGACAAAGGGCGGCCTGAGCGACAATGAGGCCATGTGGGAATTGCTCCGCATGGGCAAAGACGGAAGCTGGAAGCAGGCCGAGGAAAAGGAGGCAGGCAGCAATGGAACGATACCGGAACAGCAGCCTGTCCCCGAACCGGAGCAGCATAGAGCAGACCCCGCCCCGGCATATGAGGAACAGCCCGCAGTCCAGCCGGGACTTACAGAAGAGCCAGTTGATGAGGCAGGAACTGCCATCGAACCCGAATCTGAGCCAGAACCCGAACCGAAGCCCGCGCCACGAAGCGCCGCGGTCGAACGCACAGGGAGAGCCGCCCATGCGGCCCCGGAGCGCAGGGGACACAAGCGCCTCGGCTTCGGCCGCTCGAAACCGAAGCATTGAGCGAAGAGAAAAGCTCATCGATTCAGCGGTGGTGCTCATCCTGCTGGTCAGCATGGGCTTCCCGGGACGGTACACCCGTCTGCTGGGCGGGAGCAGCAGCACTCTGCTGGAATATGGCACGTTCGGCCTGCAGCTGGTTTTGATGCTGTTCTCGAGCGGGAGAGACGGCGTGATGAGTATAAAGCTGTTGGACCTCAAACAGCGCTATACAGCGGTCTACTATATGGCTGTCGTCTTTTTTGCGGACTCGATGTTC
Organism: Faecalibacterium longum; assembly: GCF_040094125.1. NCBI lineage: Bacteria > Bacillati > Bacillota > Clostridia > Eubacteriales > Oscillospiraceae > Faecalibacterium > Faecalibacterium longum. The sequence goes on along the minus strand of NZ_JBBNIH010000170.1, from coordinate 68,962 downwards.
GTGACGAGATACCCGTCGGAGCAGATCATCACCTGTGTCCGATTTACCGTGACCATCCTGTTCGCGCTCTGGATGGCGGACCGCTACGACGGCGAAGACATCCTGCGGCTCATCTGCACAGCGCAGATGGTGTTCGTGGTGCTGACGCTGTTATACTGTGTACTCTTCCCGGGGACGATCTTTTCCCAAGAACAGGGAGAACACGACTTTATCGGATTTCTGCGCACCAAGAACAACGAGGCAGCGGAGCTTTCCGTTGGCATCCTGTTCCAGATAGCGTGGTTCAAACTGCAGCGCGCACGGCGGGAGATCCCCCAGCGCTGGGAGCTGATGCTGTTCGTGGTGCAGGGGATGATGCTGTTTTTGTGCAACGCAAAGGGAGCGCTGTTCTGTGTGGCTATCCCGGCGGCCTATCTGCTGTTCGTGGAGGGGCGGAACGACCCGGAGTGGCGGCTGCCGCTGGGGCTGGTCTATGTGGTCGGCAGTGTGGGGTTCCTGATCGCGGCGCTGACCATCCTGCCGCTGATGGAGCCGCTGCTGAGCGCTATCGGTAAGGATGCGACCCTTACCGGCCGCACACCGCTGTGGCGGCAGATCATTCTGGTCATGACAAACAGCCACACCTTTACAGGATACGGGTTTGGTATGTTCTGGCGTGACCGGCAGGCGGTGGCGCTGCTGCACACAGCGTTCCGCAGCAACTCCTTTATGGGTACGATGACCACAGGTGCGCACAATGTGCTGCTGGAATACTGGCTCAATGTGGGTCTGTTCGGCTTGGCATCGTATTTTATTGCGCTCTTGGCCTCGTTTCGGCAGATGCGGAAGCTGGAACGTCAAAATTATATTTTCTGCGCGGCATATATGCTCTGGTTCATGGTCATGGGCTGGACGGAACGCTCCATGTCCACCTATGAATACCAGATGGTGTTTCTATTTTTGGCGATGGGAGTCGGGAGCAACAAGCCCCGGCCTGTGAGCCGACGCAGAGCAAGATTGGAGAAGGAAGCTACATGAGTACACACAGCGGGATACAGCTCATCTTGATTGGGCTTTTTTTGCTCGGCGGTTTTGCGGCAGTACTGACGGCGCTGCTGCGCCGCAACCGCAATCCCCGCGCAGTCCCGGCACTGGTGGCCGTGGTGGCATTTTTGTTCCTCTGTCTGGGGAGTGTGGTGATGGTGCTGGTGCAGACGATGCAGAACAGCGGCATGGTGCTGTTTGCTCTGCTCATCCTGACAGCGGTGGTCATGCTCTGCGGGATGGTCTGGTTTTTGCTGGGCCATGTGCGTGAGATGAACAAGACGATCCTGGCTCTGCTGATGACCTATCTGCTGGTGGTGCTGTTTGTGACTCTGCTGTCCCGTCAGGGGCAGCACAACACCTCCGTCATCATGGAGCTGGAGCTGTTTCGTGCGCTGAAAATGCAGGATACGGATGTCTTGCGGCATCTACTGCAGAATGCGGCCCTCTTTGTGCCGCTGGGTGTCCTGTTGCCCCTGCTGCACCGCAGTCTGCGCTCTGTCTGGTGGGCGCTGCTGGGCGGGGCGGCTCTCTCCACGATGATAGAGACGACACAGCTGGTATTGGCGGTGGGTCAGTGTGACGTGAACGACATCCTGACCAACGCGCTGGGGGCTGTGCTGGGCTATGGTGTGTTCTGGCTGTTTGGCAGGAGGATGGAATGAAAGTCCTGATGGTAGAGCATTTCCTGCCCGGCAGTGTGTATACGCTGGAATTGTGCCGGGCGCTGCGCACAGAGGAACAGATCACGATTTTCTGCCGCAAAGGCGCGCCCCGGCCACTGGAAGGTGTGCAGTGGAAGGATAAGCTGTATGCTGGCGGAAAGGGATGGGCAGAGGCCCTGATGCGTTACGGTGGAGGGCTGCTGGCATTGGCCGCTGAGATCTGCACCGGACACTATGATGTCCTGCACGTGCAGGGGTTCAAAGATGCCCGGTATGAGATACCTCTTTACTGTAAGCTGAAGCGTCACTGTGGGATCCTGGTACATACGGTACACAATCTGCTGCCCCATGAGGCGTCGCCCCGGGATCGCAGACTGTACGGCGATTTTTACCGTGTCTGCGACCTTCTGGTGGTCCATAACTTATACTGCCGCCAGCTGTTGATGGACGAGTACCATCTGCCGCCGGAAAAAATCTGTGTGACGCCTCACGGCAGTTACACCCAGATCAGCCCGAAAGAACATCAGCTCCATACGGAAAAAACGGAGTTTTTACAGTTCGGCGTCCTGCGCCGCTATAAGGGTGTGGATATTCTGCTGGAAGCTCTGGCCCGCATGACGGAAACACAACGCAGCCGGGTCCATGTGACCGTTGCCGGGCAGCAGTTCCCCAAGCTGGATGCCACGGATTACGCGGCGCTCATCCGGGAGAAGGGGCTGGAAGGCTGTGTCACCTTGCAGCTGGGCCATGTGCCGGACGAAGCGCTGGATGCACTGTATCAGGAGGCGGACTTCTGCCTGTTCCCGTATCGGGAAATCTACGGCAGCGGTGCTCTCCTGATGGCCTACAGCTACAGCAAGCCGGTGCTGGCCAGCAGCATCCCGGCCTTTGAGGAAGAGACGGACGGGGGCTGCACGGGCCTGCTGTTCCCGCCCGAAGAGCCGGACGCACTGAAAGATGCCATCCTCCGGGCCGCAGACTGGACGGAGGAAACATATACCGGCACACAGTCACATATCCGACAGCTGGTAGAGGAAAAATATAACTGGAAACATTCGGCGGAATGTCTGGCGGAGGGATACCGGAACGCATGGCAACGAAAACAGAGATGAAACGCTCCCGGCGCGTGATTGCGCTGAATATGTTCTGGTCACTGCTATCGTTGTGCATCAATTACCTCATGAATTTTCTCATCACACCGTATGTGACCAATAACATCGGCGTGGAGGCGTACGGCTTCGTGGCGCTGGCGAACACATTTATCAGCTATGTGGATATTCTGGCGGTAGGCCTGAACGCCTTTGCCGGACGGTTCATCGCGATGGCGTACTACCAGAAAAAGCTGGAGAAGGCCAACCGCTATTTTTCTTCAACGATTTTAGCAGACCTGATCTTAGCGTGTGTCCTGCTGGCGGGAGGTACGGTGGCAATCGTCCGGCTGGACCGGATGCTGCAGATTCCGCAGGAGCTGACGGCAGATGTGAAACTGCTGTTTTTTATCGTGCTGATGCGGTATCTGCTCACGTTGCTGCGCACGGCGTTCGATGCTGCTGCGTTTATCTCGGAGCGCATCGACCTGGCGGAAAAGCTGCAGAGTGCGGCCTATTTGCTGCAGGCCGGGCTGCTTCTGGCGCTGTGCCTGCTGCTGCAGCCCCATGTGTGGTATGTGGGGCTGGCCGCGGCGGTGGGTGCGCTGCTTCTGCTGGCGGGCAACTTGAGGCTCTGCCATAAGCTGACCCCGGAGCTGCAGTTCCATGTAAAGGATTTTTCGCCTCATGCGGTGTGGGAGGTGCTCTCTACCGGCAGCTGGACGGCCCTGAACAATCTGGGCAATCTGCTGAACAGTGGTCTGGACCTGCTCATCACCAACCTGATGCTGAACGCTACGGTCATGGGACAGATCTCAGTGGCAAAAAGTCTGGAGACCATCGTGAGCGGCATGATCATGAAGATCAGTACGGTGTTTCGGCCCCGGTGCCTGCGGTTGTACGCGGAAGATAAAATGGAAGAGCTGACCGGGCTGCTCAAGATTTCCATGCGATGTACCGGAGGGTTCTGCAACCTGGTCGTGATGGGCTTTTTTGTGTGCGGCCATGATTTTATGGCGCTCTGGCTCCCGGGCCAGAACACGGACTTTCTGTTCCGGGCCGGGCTCATCGTGCTGCTTAGCGATATTGCCACCGGCGCGGTCCAGCCGCTGTATTATGTTTACACGCTGACCCAGAAGCTGCGGCTGCCCTGCTGCGTCACCATCCTGATGGGAACGGCCAATGTGCTGTCCATGTACATTCTGCTGCGGTATACATCGGTAGGCGCGTATGCAGTGCTTCTGACGACGTTGGTGATCAGCGTAGTACATTTCGTGGATGCACCGCTGTATGCGGCTCACTGTCTGCATCTGCCGCTGCACACATTCTATCCGACACTGGTGTGCAATGGAGCTTCGCTGGCAGCGGGATTTGCTGCGGCAGAGATGCTGCGCCGCATTCTGCCGGCGGCAGGCAGCTGGGGAACCCTGATGTTCAAGGCGCTGACCGCAGCGACTGTGCTGCTGCCGATAGTTGTTCTGATTTTACTGCCGCCGCAGCTCTGGAAGAGTCTGGGCCGAAGGTTCATCAAATTAAACGATAAAGGCTGAACGAACGATGGAAAAAACAAAGTTGCTGAACACCTACGTCAACAATGTCACGCTGAAAGAGGCGGTGGAGTTTTTGCTGCAGAAGATACGGCAGCAGACTCCGGCCTATGTGGTGGAAGTGAATGTTGACGTCGTGGTGAAGATGGAACAGGACACCGTGCTGCGAAAAATAACGAACGACGCCGACCTGACGCTGGTGGACGGGCAGCCGCTCATCTGGCTTGCAAAGCTGTATGGCCGGCCTCTGAAAATGAAGGTATCCGGCTCTGACCTCGTGCCGACGTTGCTGGAATGTGCGGCAAAAGAGGGCCGCTCGGTCTTTGTGCTGGGCGGAAAAGAAGACGCAGCCCACAAGGCCGCAGAGAATATCAAGGCCCGTTACCCGGGGCTGGTGGTGGTGGGTGCGCTCTCGCCCAGCATGGGATTTGAAAAAAAGCCGGAGGAAGTGGCATACATCCGGGAGACGCTGCAAAAGGTGAAGCCCGACATCCTGCTGGCCTGTTTTGGCTGCCCCAAGCAGGAAAAATGGGTCAGCGAACATTACCGCGACTGTGCATCGGGCGTCACGCTCTGCGCCGGTGCCACGGTGGATTTTCTGGCGGGCAATGTCAAGCGCGCCCCGAAGGTGTTCAGCGAGAATGGACTGGAATGGTTCTACCGTTTTGTGAAGGAACCGAAGCGGCTGTTCCGCCGCTATTTTGTGGACGATATGCAGATATTCTGTCTGGCATGGAAGTACAGGAAGGAGCAGCAATGAAACTGGGAATCCTGTGTACGATGATAAACGGCTTCGGGCGGCGCGGCTACTACAACAGTCAGGAGGTCGGCCTGGGCCGTGCGCTGGCTGCCATGGGCCACGAGCTGACTATCTATAAGGGCATCGACCCTTCAGAAGAGGAAGAAAAGGTCGTCGTGGTGCCGGGGCTGGTGGTGTGGTATCTGCCTATGCGGCATCTGGGAGCCCACGGCTGGATGCCCGTCTCCGCGCTGGATGCAGAGACGAAGGCATTGTTCTGCTTTGGCGACCAGCAGCTTTTTCTGCCCCACATCTACCGCTGGTGCAAAAGACACGGGGCGGCATTCGTACCCTACATCGGCACGGCACACAGCCTGAATGATGGGCCGAAAGGACGGCTGATGAACATACTGTTCGAGACCGGGACGCTGCGCATCTATAAAAATAACCCTGTTCTGGCCAAGACGAGCGCAGCAAAGGCGGAGTTGGAAGCGCTGGGGGTGGAGCGTATCACGGTGGCCCCGGTGGGCTTGGATACCTCGGTGCTGAAGCAGGACTTCCGCAGTGTGGACCGGGATGCTCTCCGCCGGGAGCATGGCTATGCACCGGAAGATGTCGTGCTGTGCAATGTCTCCCGTCTCTCACCGGAAAAGCGGCCGCTGGAGCTCATAGACCTGTTTTTGAAGATACGGGGCAAAAAGCCCTTCAAGCTCATCATCGTGGGCAATGGCACACTGGAAAACGCCCTGAAAGAGAAGATACATTTCAACGGTCTCGAGCAGGAAGTGACCCTGTACGAGAATGTACCCTATCCGGAGATGTGGAAAATCTACTGCATGTCGGACTACTACGTCAACATGAACAAGGGCGAGATCTTCGGCATGGCCATCATGGAAGCTGTGTATTACTGCACCTCGGTGGCGGCCTACCGGGCCATCGGACCGTCGGTGACGCTGAAGGATATGAAGGGCCATGCTCTGTGCGACGATGACGACGTCATTGCGCAGTGGCTGCTGGCACCGTATCCGTCCCGGCAGGAGCTGGAAGAGAGCGCGGCGAAAGTCGCAAGGGATTTCTCGTGGGAGCGCTGCGCCAGGGCATTTCTGGACATCGTGCAGAATGCCTCCAATTCAGATGTGAAATGAGTGACAGAAGATGATCATTACCAAAACACCTTTCCGGATGTCCTTCTTTGGCGGCGGAACGGACATGGAGAGCTTTTTCCGCGAATATGGCGGGGCTGTGCTCTCCACGACGTTCGACAAATACTGCTATGTCAACGTCCGGCATCTGCCGCCCTTCTTTTCCTACGCGACGGAGCTTTCCTACGCAAAGACCGAGCGGGTGAACAGCTTGGAAGAGATCGAGCATCCGGCCATCCGGAACGCAATGAAGATGCTGGATATGCATCATATCCGGCTGACCTACGAGGCCGACCTTCCGGCGCGGTCCGGACTGGGGACGTCCAGCTCATTTGCCGTCGGGATGCTGAACGCATTCTACGCGCTGAAAGGGCAGTATGCCAGCAAGGAAAAACTGGCCAAGGAGGCCATCTATCTGGAGCGGGTGCTCTGTGCAGAGGCCGGCGGCTGGCAGGACCAGATCGCGGCGGCGTTCGGCGGCTTCAACCGCATTGATTTCAGCGCGGACGGGTACGAAGTGCGCCCAGTCCTGCTGTCGCCGGAGCGCAAAAGGCGTCTGAACGGCAGATTGATGATGTTCTTTACCGGATTTACCCGTTTCTCGGCGGAGATCCAGAAGCTCAACAACAGCCGGAACGGGGCAGACAAGCTTGCGCGGCTGCAGGAGATGCTGGCGCTCGTGGATGAAGCCGAAGCCATCCTGACCGACGAGCAGGCAGACCTGAACGAATTTGGCCGTCTGCTGGACCACACCTGGAAGCTGAAGCGCGGCACCGGCGCAGCAGTCTCTACCGACTGTATCGACGCGCTGTACGCCAGAGGCATTGCCGCCGGTGCGCTGGGCGGAAAACTGCTGGGCGCGGGCGGCGGTGGATTTCTGGTATTTTACGTGGAGCCGGAACATCAGGCCGCCGTGCGCCAGGCCATGCAGGAGCTGCTTTATATCCCGTTCCGCTTTGAAAACGGTGGCACGCGGGTCATCTACTATGCGCCCGAGGAGGAGCCGGCATTATGAAGGCTGTTATCATGGCCGGAGGCCGCGGCACCCGCATCGCCGCGCTGGCAGGGGATCTCCCCAAGCCGATGCTGCCCATTGACGGGCGTCCTGTGCTGGAGCGGGAGCTGGGATCCCTGCGGGAGCAGGGTGTGACGGATGTGCTCATCACAGTGGGGCATCTGGCCCCGGCCATCATGGAGTACTTCGGCGATGGCAGCGGATGCTCGCCGCAGACGGGCCGGCCCTTCGGCGTTCACATCGAGTATTTTGTGGAGAAAGAGCCGCTGGGGAATGCGGGCGCGCTGTTCCGCATCCGGGACCGGCTGGACGAAGATTTTCTGCTGCTGAACGGAGACGTGATGTTCGATGTGGATCTGCAGCGCTTTGCGGCGTTCCACAAGGTTCATGGCGGGCTGGCCACCCTGTTCACCCACCCGAACGGCCACCCTTATGACAGCGGCCTCATCGTGGCGGACAGCGAGCAGCGGGTGACCCAGTGGCTGACCAAGGAGGATGCCCGCCCGCAGTATTACCGCAACCGGGTCAATGCAGGGCTGCACATCCTCAGCCCGAAGCTGCTGGAAGGGGACATCCCGGCGGGAAAGGTAGACTTGGACCGGCAGATATTGAAGCCGCTGGCGGGGACGGGGCAGCTGCTCTGTTACGACAGCCCGGAGTACGTCAAGGATATGGGAACGCCGGAGCGCTATGCGGCAGTCTGCGAGGATGTGCGCAGCGGCCATGCGGCGGCGCGGAATCTGCGCCGGAAGCAGAAAGCCGTCTTTCTGGACCGGGACGGGACCATCAACCGATACGTTGGCTTTCTGCGGAATATCGACGAGTTTGAGCTTCTGCCCGGCGTGGCACAGGCTGTCCGTAAAATCAACGAGCTGGGCTGGCTTGCTGTCGTGGTGACGAATCAGCCGGTCATCGCCCGGGGCGAGGTGACGGAAGAGCAGCTGGAAGCCATCCACTGCAAGATGGAGACCCTGCTTGGCCGGGAGGGTGCGTGGCTGGATGCTATTTATTACTGCCCCCACCACCCGGACAAGGGATTTCCCGGCGAAAGACCGGAGCTGAAAATCCATTGCAGCTGCCGCAAGCCCGCGCCAGGGATGCTGTTGGATGCAGCACAGCGGTTCAACATCGACTTGAGCTGCTCCTGGATGGTAGGAGACGGGAAAAATGACGTCCTCGCCGGAAAAAATGCGGGGTGCAGGACGGCGCTGCTCTGTGCCGACGGGACACCGCCGGAGCTGGGGCAGGAGAGGACGGCACCATCCTTATACGACTTCGTGGAGCAGGTGCTGCGTGGAAAAGAAGGAGAAGAGAAACGATGAAACAGACTGACGGGGCAAAAAAGCAGCTCGAGCTTCTGCTGCAGCGCTATCCCATCCTCGCCGGGCAGCGGGATGAGATCGACGGTGCCTACCAGATCATCACGGCCAGCTACGAGGCGGGCGGCAAGCTCCTCATTGCGGGCAACGGCGGTTCGGCAGCGGATGCGGAGCATATCGTGGGCGAGCTGATGAAGGGGTTCAAGAAGACCCGCAGGCTGAATGAGGCACTGGCGGAACGGCTTCTCCGGGAAAGCCCGGAACTGGGGCCGGACCTTGTCCAGCATCTGCAGAAGGCACTGCCGGCCATCGCTATGGACGGTCATCCGGCTCTCACGACGGCATATGCAAACGACTGCGCCCCGCTGATGTGCTTTGCCCAGCAGGTCAATGGCTATGGCAGGGCGGGAGATGTGCTGCTGGTCATCTCCACCAGCGGAAAGAGCAAGAACATCCTGTACGCGGCGGTAACGGCCCGCGCTCTGGGCATGAAAGTGGTCGGCCTGACCGGCGGGGCAGACAGCCCGCTGCTGCCGCTGTGCGACGTCTGCATCCGGGTGCCGCTGCAGGAGACCTATCAGATACAGGAGCTTCATCTGCCCATTTATCACTGCCTGTGCCTGATGCTGGAAGAACATTTTTTTGATGAATAAAACCACTGCCGCTCTTGACAAAGAGTGGTTTTGTATCATAATGGTTGTACATACAACGATGTAGATACATCTTCTTGAGATAAGCCCCGGAGGCTGTCTATGGATATTACCGAACGAAAAATCACAAAAATCGCGCGGGAGGCTGAAAAGCTCGTCCTGCTCACGATGCGGGAAGAGGGCGTCGGCACAGCGGAGATCGACCTCATCCATGCGCTGCGCCACCATCCCGGCTGTACGCAGGCCCAGCTGGCCGAACTGCTGCATGCAGACAAGGCGGCTATCGCCCGGCGGACCAAAAATCTGGAAGGGAAGGGTTATCTGACCCGCGAGGACGCCCCGAACGACCGACGGAGCCAGCTGCTTTTCCCCACAGAAAAGGCCGAGAGCCTGAAATCCTCCAAGGCCGGAATTGAGGCCGCTTTTTACGAGTATCTGACGAGTGTACTGACGGAGGAAGAAGCCGCCGCCTTTGCCGCTTCGCTGAACAAGCTTTATACGGCGTCCAAGACCGAGAGCCGTGCGGGCTTCCCGCACTTCCGAAATGCCGCAGGGGGGTGAGACGACCGATGAAAAATGAGAAGACCTTCCGCCCGGACCGGATATTCTCCTATTTCCGGGTCGAGTGGCTCCCGCTGGCTTTCGTGACCCTGTCGGGCCTCATCTATAACATCGGCCTGCTGGCCACCCCGTGGTTCGAGGGCCGTCTGGCCCAGTGCCTGGCGGACATCCTGAGCGGCAGCGAAACAGCGGCCCAAATGGCGCTGCTGGTTCTGGCCTATATCCTCGTCGCCCTGCTGGTGCAGGCGTCGCGGTTCATCAAGCGCTTTTATGTCCGCCGCTTTGCCAACAACATCAACCGCCGGATGAAGGGCATAGTGAACAAATCAAGCTGTACTCTTCGGGGGCTTTTGTAATGGGAGAAAACGTGGTATAATATCGCTAACGCGATATTATAGTTTTATACGCAGCGCCTCGCCGCTTGCTCCTGCGGAGCTGCGTGGCAACCGGCTTTGGATGCGCAATTATGCCATTTCACTGCGTTCATGGCATAATAGGAAAAAACTCTTGCGGGAAGGTGGATACGCCATGAAACAGGAAAAAGCCTATTACCATCTGCCCGGATCGTTCGAGTTCTACGAGCTGTACCGGGAGTTCCTGCCTCTGTTTCGGGCGCACAGAGAATACTTTTATGACTGGTGCGACATCGGCTCCATCTATGGCGCACCGGCCGACTGCGTCTGGGGCGGGGGACGGGCTGGCTTCGGGGAGCATGACCCCAAAGAAGTCCTTGCCCTGACGCGGGAATACGGCATCTCGGCGCGGCTGACCTTCAGCAACTCGCTCCTCCGGGAGGAACATCTTTCGGATAAAAAGTGCAACGCTCTCTGCGCCCTGTTTGAGCGAGAAAACCAGGTGCAGAGCGGCGTCATCGTCCACTCGGAGCTGCTGCTGGACTACCTGAAAACGCACTATCCGCAGCTTTATTTCGTGTCCTCCACGACGAAAGTGCTGACAGAGTTTCAGCAGCTCCGGGCGGAGACAGCCCGGGAAGAGTTCCGCTATGTGGTGCCGGACTTCCGGCTGAACAAAGCCTTTGGAGAGCTGGACAGTCTGCCGCAGGCGCAGAAAGACAAGGTGGAATTTCTCTGCAACGAGTGCTGCTGGGTCGGATGCCGGGACAGAAAGCGCTGCTATGAGAATGTCAGCCGAAAAAATCTCGGCGAAGCCTGCCCCGAACACATCTGTACCGCACCGGGTGCGGAGGAAGGCTACCGCTTCTCGAAGGCGATGGAAAATCCGGGGTTTATCGGCATCAGGGACATTCAGGATGTCTATATGCCGATGGGATTTTCCAACTTCAAGATCGAGGGCCGGGGACTGGGCAGTGCGCTGGTACTGGAATTTCTGCTCTACTACATGACAAAACCGGAATACCAGCTGCATGTCCGGGAAGCCATCTATCTGGACAATATGCTCGACCTGTTCTGAGGAACTGCATTATCTGCCGCTCCGACCTGTCGGACGGCGACGGATGCCACGACGAGGTGCTGCGGTGTACGGGGTGCTTTGCGGCAGTCTGGCGTGTTCCTATACCAAGCTTTTGAAGGAGATAAAGAAATGACCGAAAAAGAAAAGATGCTGGCCCATCAGATGTACGACGCAAACTACAACAAGGAGCTGCACGATGAGCGCATCGCAGCCAAGGAGTTGTGCTGGGAGTATAATCAGCTCCGCCCGTCGAACGAAGAGGGCCAGAGAGCGGTCTTGAAGAAACTTCTCGGCAAGACGGGGGAGAATTTCTACATCACTGCGCCGTTCTGGTGCGATTATGGCTACAACATCGAACTGGGCGAAAATTTCTACGCCAACCACAACCTGGTCATCCTTGATTGTGCTAAGGTGAAATTTGGCGATAACGTCTTTGTTGCGCCGGACTGCGGTTTCCACACCGCTGGTCACCCCATCGACTTCGAGCGCCGCAACGCCGGGTTTGAGTATGCCTACCCTATCACGGTGGGGGACAATGTCTGGATCGGCGCAGGCGTGCAGGTGATGCCGGGCGTGACCATCGGCAGCAATGTGGTCATCGGCGGCGGCAGCGTCGTGGTGAAGGACATCCCCGATAACTCGGTGGCTGTCGGCAATCCCTGCCATGTCATCCGTGCCATCACCGATGAGGACAAAAAGACCTGCTGGAACAGATAAAACAAGAAAACGGCCCCGCCGGCGAAATATTATCCCAGTGCAGAGGAGATTGAGGCTGAAATTGCAAAGGCCGTCCGGTTTTATGAAATCACCATCGAGCACCTGACCGGCAAGCAGATACACAGGAAACGTAACGAAACACAGCCCGCACAGAAGCTTTGTGCGGGCTGTTGCAGTCTATGCAGGCGGTGTGCTATACTGGTAAAAAAGCGGGGAGGAGACTCTTTCATGAAAAAAATCTACCTCATGCGTCACGGTGAAACGCTTTTCAACACCATGGACGTCAATCAGGGCCAGTGTGATTCGCCTCTGACAGAAAACGGCATCCGGCAGGCAAAGGCGGCAAAAGCGTGGTTCGATGCCCACAACGTCCATTTTGATGCGGTCTACAGCTCCACGTCAGAGCGGGCCTGCGACACAGCGGAGTTCGTCTCAGGCGGGATGTCCTATACCCGCCGCAAAGACCTCAAGGAAATTTTCCTCGGCATAAAGGAAGCTTCGCCCATCCGTGAAAACCCGACGTACCCCTACGGCGACTACTTCGTGAAGTACGGCGGCGAAGACCTGGATGCCTTCACCGAGCGGGTATACGGGGCAGTGAAGGGCATTGCCGAACACGCGGCAGGGGAGTGCATCCTTATCGTCTCCCACGGCATGGCTATCCGGCGCTTTTTGACTAAATTCCCGGAAAAGGCGGGCGAGATCACCGGCTTTATCGGCAACTGCGGCATCCTCGAGATGACTTATGCAGACGGAAAGCTGACGGTAGAAAAAATCATCAACCCCAACGGTTGAGGATCAACAACAAAAAAAGTCCTCCTGAAGGGTGGCCAGATCTTGGACATCGACGGCATCAAAATCGAATGTTTCCTTCAAAAAGAAAAAGGCTCACGACCCGAATGCGCCTTACGACGGCTGCGACGAGCCGGATGACACCGGGCAGAACGCCAAGAGCGGCTATCGGAAAGGCGTGGGCTGATCAATAAAACAAGGGCTGCTGTACAACACGGTACAGCAGCCCTTTGCAGTTATTTCCGGCTCGTCAGCTTGTTCAAAAGCATCACAGCCAGCACGATGACGCCGATGACCAGCACGATGCTCACCATCCCGATGACCATGATGGGCAGAGTCGTCATCCACGAAGTAAGATGCAGCATATCAGTCCCTCCTTTAGCTCAGCAGGGTCAGCAGCAGTCCGCCGGCGATGACAGAGGCTATCTGGCCCGAGACGTTGACACTGATGGAGTACATCAGCAGGAAATTCTGGTTGTCCTCCTCGAGGCCCAGCTTGTTGACGACGCGTCCGCTCATGGGGAAGGCAGAGATGCCGGCTGCGCCGATCATGGGGTTGAGCTTTTTGCCCTCCGGGAGGAAGAGATTCACCAGCTTTGCGAACAGCACACCGCCGGCGGTGTCAAACACAAAGGCCACGAGGCCCAGTGCAAGGATGAGCAGAGTGTCGGGCCGCACGAACTTGTCAGCGGTCATCTGGCCGGCCACGGTCAGGCCCAGCACGATGGTGATGAGGTTTGCGAGGATGTTCTGCGCCGTTTCACTCAGGGTGTTCAGCACACCGCACTCCCGCAGCAGGTTACCGAACATCAGAAAGCCCACCAGTGCTACACTGGCCGGAGCCACGAATCCGGCGATGATGGTCACGACGATGGGGAACAAGATCTTGGTCAGTTGGCTGACACTGCCCTTCTGGTAGGGCATCCGGATGCGGCGTTCCTTCTGGGTGGTCAGCAGTTTGATGACCGGCGGCTGCACGATGGGGACCAGCGCCATGTAGCTGTAGGCCGCCACCATGATGGCACCAAGATACTGGGAGTGCAGGACGTTGGCCACGAAGATGGCCGTGGGGCCGTCTGCCGCGCCGATGACGGCGATGGAAGCGGCGTCCTTCAAATCGAAGAAGAAGCCCGCGAGGAAGAGGGTGAAGAAGATGCCGAACTGCGCCGCTGCGCCGAAGAGCATCAGCCACGGCTTCTCGAGCAGCGGACCGAAGTCTATCATCGCACCGATGCCGATGAAGAGCAGCAGGGGGAACAGCTCGTTGGACATTCCGGCCTCAAACAGAGCCGAGATGGGGCCGACGGTGTCGCCCTGCGTGATAGCGCCCGATAAGGGCAGGTTGACGAGGATGGCTCCGAAGCCCATGGGGAGAAGCAGGCTCGGCTCCATCTTTTTTGCGATGGCAAGGTAGATGAGCAGGGCGCCGATGCCCCACATCACCACCATCTGCCAGGTCAGGTTCCCGAAATTGGAAAAGAGACTGGCGAATGCGTTCCAGAAATCCATGTCATTGCCTCCTTTGAAATCTGCGGTGCAATGACGAAAAAAGAGACTTCCGCCACAGCACCAATTACTGTGACAAAAGTCTCAAGCGAACACATGACATCGGGCATTTCTGCCGTGTTGACGCTGCCATGCAGCGCTCCCATAAGGTGGAGCGCCCTTTACTCCCTTTTATCCAATTCTATTAAACCAGAATATGCGAAGTCTGTCAAGAAATGTGCGGGACTTTTAGCTGAATCTTAGGGGGGACTCTGAATATAGAGTGAAAAAAGAGGCTGAAGAGTACGAAAATGATTTTTGCACTTTATTCTTTTACAACGGCAACCTTCTCAATGCCATAGCGGGAAAAGAGGGGGAGGGCCTCCGGCGGGGCCGTCTCACCGCTGACCACGATGGGGATGGCAGGCGGGCAGGAGACCGCCGGTGCGGCGCAGATGCGGCCCACGGCCTCGGCGGCAGGGATCATCTCCTGCGGTGCAAGGACAGCTTCCCGGATGGTGAAGCGGCGGGGCTGTGCCTCGAGCGCCCCGGCCAATGCCGCGAAAGCGGCAGGATCGTCAGCCGTAACGGAGACATCGGCAGCAGAGGCCTCATCGCAGATGGCGTGCAGGGCCGTTTGCAGGCAGGCAAACTCTGCCGCAGAACTCTCGGCGGAAGGCATCAGCACGACGTAACGGGGGTCGGCATACTCGCACTCCACACCCCGCTCCCGCAGAGCCTGCGCCAGCTGCTGGCCGGAAAGCCCCAGCGCGGCGGCGTCCAGCGTCAGCTTGAGGGGCTCGCGGTGCGCCCCGGTGAGGGGGAGCGCCAGCCCGGGCCGGAGGGCATCCAGCTCCCGGCAGAGCATCCCCAGCCGCCAGCGGCAGATGTCCAGCTTCTCCCGGAAGCTGTCGGCCAGAACCGCGTTGGCGGCGTCCAGCGACTGCAAAATGAGATAAGAGGGGCTGGTGGAGCCGAAGAGAGCCAGCGCATTGCGCACCGCGGCCTCGTCGGCCTGCACGGACGAGCCAAGGTGCAGATAGGCACCGCCCGTGAGGACGGGCAGGGTCTTGTGAGCCGAGTCACAGCAAAGGTCCGCGCCCAGCTGGATGGGGTGGCGGCTGCCCTCTTTCAAAAAGTGGAGATAGGCGCCGTGGGCGTTGTCCACCAGAAGGGGCAGGCCGTGGGCGTGGCAGACTGCTGACAGCCCCGCGACATCCTGCACAAAGCCCAGATAGTCCGGGCTGGTGAGGTAGACGCCGAAGGGCGTGCGGCCCTCGGCGGACAGCTCGTCCAGCGCAGAGGCAAGAGCTTCCGGCTCCACAGGGCAGGTGCAGAGCGCCCCGGCGGCGTCCGGCGCGGGCCAGAGCCACTGGATGTCGAAGTCCAGCAGAGCCGCCGCGTAGAGCAGGGCCTTGTGGGCGTTCCGCGCCGCCAGCAGGACAGGCCGATCTGCCTTTGCGGGCCGCATTTGGAGCGCAAGGTGGAGCATGGCCCGGATGCACTGGCTGCTGCCCTCGGTGCTGTAATAGGTGCGGGCGGTGCTGAAGAGCTGCGTCGCGTTGGCCTCGCTCTGAGCGATGATGCCCTCGGCTTCGTACAGCTCGTCTGCGCCCGCAATTTCGGTGATGTCCAGCTCTTCACAGCCCAGCGGGCCGCGGCCCTTGTGGCCCGGCATATGCATCCGGGTGGTGCGCTGCTGGGCGTAGCGACGGACAAAATCGACGATAGGAGTGTTCATGGCTTTATTCGCAGGCTTCGCCGTCTGCGCAGGCGTTGCAGGTGCCGCCCAGCTCGATGGGAACTTCGATGCCCTGAGCTGCCAGCTCCTGGTTCTCAGCAACTTTTATCATGATGGCGCACTCGACACGCTTCTTGAACAGCTCACAGCCGTACTCGTAGACGCCGGTGATGCTGCCGGTGGCGTGGTAGGCGTTGGCTGCACAGCCGCCAGAGCAGTAGAGCTTGGCCCAGCAGTCCTTGCACTCGGGGCGGGCGTAGGCGTTGCAGTGCTTGAACTCATCCCGCACGGCGGTGTTGGTGACGCCCTTCCAGATGTCGCCCATCAGGTACTTGGGGTCACCGACGAACTGGTGGCAGGGGTAGAGGTCGCCCCAGGGGGTGACGGCCATGTACTCGGTGCCGGAGCCGCAGCCGGAGATGCGCTTGTAGATGCAGGGGCCGCCGGTGAGGTCGATCATGTAATGGTAGAAGGTAAAGCCGCGGCCCTCGCGGTCGCGCTTTATCATCTCCTTAGCAAGGATCTCGTACTGCTCCTTCAGGATGGGCAGGTCCTCGGCGGTGAGGGCGCTGGGGTCGGTGGGCTTGGTGACGACCGGTTCCATGCTCAGCTCCGTGAAGCCGAGGTCGGCCATGTGGAAGATGTCGTTGGTGAAGTCGGTGTTGTAGTGGGTGTAGGTGCCGCGCATGTAATAGTTCTTGTCGCCGCGCTTTTTCACGAACTCCTGGAACTTCGGCACGATGGCGTCATAGCTGCCGTGGCCTGCGTAGTCCTTGCGGAAGCGGTCATGGACTTCCTTGCGGCCATCGAGGCTCAGCACGACATTGTGGCACTCCTTGTTGCAGAAGTCGATGACATCGTCGTCGATGAGCATACCGTTGGTGGTCATGGTGAAGCGGAAGTTCTTGTTGTGGATCTTCTCCTGCTCGCGGCAGTAGGCGACGAGCTTTTTGACCATGTCGAAGTTCATCAGAGGCTCGCCGCCGAAGAAATCGACCTCGAGGTTGCGGCGGGTGCCGGAGTTCTCGATGAGGAAGTCCATAGCCCGCTTGCCCACCTCGAAGCTCATCAGGGCGCGGTCGCCCTGATAGCGGCCCTGCGAGGCGAAGCAGTAGGAGCAGTTGAGGTTGCAGGTGTGGGCGACGTGGAGGCAGAGCGCCTTGACCACCGTCTGGCGGTTCTTGAAGTCGAAAGCCATGTCTTTGTAGACGTCGGGAGCCCAAAGCTTGCCGGCGGCTTCCAGAGAGGCCACGTCCTCGAGGCACTGGCGCAGGTCGGCCTCGGTGACGTCGGGGCGGTCGGCATACTTTGCCAGCATGGCGGCCACGATCTCGTCGGCAGAGTGCTCTTTGTACATCGCAATGACGTCGTAAGCCACGTCGTCCACGACATGGACCGAGCCGCTGCAGCTGTCCAGCACGATGTTATATCCGTTCAGTTGATACTGATGTACCATTTCATTCTCCAATCTATAATTGCCATAAAAAAATGCCGCCCTGCAAAGGCGGCATAGGGTCTGCAATGATTACTTATTGCTGTTCTCGCACTTCTGGTTTGCGACGCCGCAGGAGGTCTTGCAGGCAGACTGGCAAGAAGTCTGGCACTCGCCGCAGCCGCCGGTCACGACGCTCTTGGTCAGGTCACGAGTAGCGATAGTCTTAATACGTTCCATAGTTGAAAACCTCTCTAAGCTCCAAAGTTTCGCATACAGCTCTCTGTATACAGTGTTATCTTTATGTATGATAACACGATGTGCGGATTCTGTCAAGATTTTGAGGGTAGGTTTTTATCCCAGCGGCTGATACTTTTTCAGGATGGTATGCAGCCCCAGCTCCCGGGCGCGGGCCAGCAGGTAGCGGTAGCGGCACAAAAGCGCCTGCCGCTCGTAGATGCGCTGCTCGATGAGGTCGGAGTCCACCTCGAGGTCGAACATCATCGCGTTCCGCTTCAGGCAGAACAGGCACTCTTTCAGCTCTTCTTCCAGCTCGGGGTGGTAGCGCTCGTGCTCGTTGTCGCGGGGGATGCGGGGCGAAAGCAGAGTCTGGGTGGTCTTGGATGGGGTTTGCAGCATAAGGCGTCCTCCTTTATAAGTAGAAAATCAGGTACACCTTATTGTATGGTGCGGAACGTGCAGAAAATGCCACAAGAGAGTACAGAAGAAATTGCTTCTGCCCGGTCAGGCGTCGGCTTCTCTGAATTGTTCGAAAGTACGTCTGAATCGCAGTCTGCAAGAAAAAAGTACAACTTTTTTCAAAAATCTGCTTGACAAAACGCTCGAAGGCGGCTATAATAGCACACGTTGACCGGCTCAATGCCGCGAAACACAACAGAATATTGGGGATTTGCATAGTGGTAGTGCGGTAGACTCTGACTCTACTTGTGGGAGTTCGATTCTCTCATCCCCAACCAGAAAGCCATCTGATTCGTTCAGATGGCTTTTTTGTTTTATCTCTCGGCGCGTTTTTGGGCCGGTGCGACACAAAGCTCTGATTTTTTCTCGCCTGCCGGGGCTATACTGTTTCTTGATGCAACAGCAATATAAGAAGCCGTTTTCATAAGCATTGCACACTGTCTGCGCGGCCTTTTTGTCCGCATACTGCGTTGCTTTCCCTTGCAATCCGTCAGGATTGCTGCGGAAAATCGCCTTGTCTGCGGAGCAAAAACTCTCGTCATCCGGTGCACCCTGCTTACGAAAACAGCTTCTGAAAGATAGGAGCAGGCAAATGAGCATTTGGGACGCATTCGGCAAAGGACGGTATAAGGGCTTCTCCCGGGAGGCGGGGCAGCTGCTGGATAAGGCGGTGGAGCTGGCCGGAGGGCTGGGCTGCAAAAAGGCAGACACCGGCCACCTGCTGTGGGCGATGCTGCAAGCGGACGGCGGCCCGGCGGCCCGCTTTCTGGCCGGGAAGAACATCTCGGAGCTGGAAGTGCGGCGTCAGCTGTCCGCCGGGCGGGATGGTTCGGTCACCAGGCTTGCCCGGGGCGATATGGCGGCGGACCTGCGCCGGGCGATGGACTACGCCATCATCGGGGCGCAGAACGCCCACTTGAGCCGGGCCGAGCCGGAGCATCTGCTCTGCGCCATGCTGGAAGACACCGACTGCGCCGCCGGGGTCATGCTGGCATCCATGGGTGTCCAGCTCACCGAGGCGGTGCGGGAGTGCCGCCAGCTTTCAGGGCAGTTCATCCTGCCGATCCAGCCGCGCTCGGCGTCGTCGCTGCCGCGGGGCAGCCGGGCCAGCGACAAATACTGCCGCGATTTGACCCGCCGGGCGGCGGACGGCGAGCTGGACCCGGTGTTCTGCCGGGAAAAAGAGCTGGACCGGATGGTAGAGATCTTATGCCGCCGCCAGAAGAACAACCCCTGCCTTGTGGGCGAACCGGGCGTGGGCAAGACCGCGCTGGCCGAAGGGCTTGCCCAGCGCATCGCCGACAAGCAGGTGCCCCGGATGCTCCAGGGGCGGCGTCTGCTGGCGCTGGACATGGCCAGCCTCGTGGCTGGTACGAAGTACCGCGGCGATTTTGAAGAGCGGTTCAAAAACCTGCTGGAAGAACTCGTCCGGGACGGCAGCGCCATCCTCTTCGTGGATGAGTTCCACACCATCGTCGGCGCAGGTGCGGCAGAGGGGGCTATCGACGCAGCCAGCATCTTAAAGCCGGTACTGGCCCGGGGTGAACTGCAGCTCATCGGCGCGACGACGAATCAGGAATTCCGCACCCACATCCAGAAGGACGCCGCCCTCGAGCGCCGATTTGGCCGCGTCCAAATCGAAGAGCCTACGCCGAAGCAGGCTGTGGATATACTGGAAGGTCTGGCACCCCGCTACGAGCGGTATCACGGCGTCCGTCTGCCCAACGAAGCCCTGAGGGAGGCCGTGGAGCTTTCAGTGCGGTATCTACCGGGGCGCTGTCTGCCGGATAAGGCCATCGACCTCGTGGACGAAGCCTGCGCGGCGGTGCGCATCCGGGCCGAACGGGAAGGGGAGAAAGACCCCGTCCTCAGCCGGAAGGAAATTGCCCGGGTGGTGGCGCAGGCCAGCGGCGTCCCGGCAGAACGGGTGGGCGAAAAGGAGCGGGAACGTCTGGCCCGCCTCGAAGAGCGCCTGAACGCCGAAGTCGTGGGCCAGAGCCGGGCTGTCGCCGCCGTGGCCGGGGCCATCCGGCGCAGCCGCACCGGGCTGGGGGAGCCGGGCCGGCCGATCGGCGCGATGCTCTTCCTCGGGCCTACCGGTGTCGGCAAGACCGCGCTGGCAAAGGCGCTGGCGGAGAGCTGGTTCGGCAGCGAGAAGGCTCTGCTCAAGTTCGATATGTCGGAGTATCAGGAGCAGCACACCGTGGCGCGTCTGCTGGGTGCGCCTCCGGGCTATCTGGGCCACGACGAGGGCGGTCAGCTCACTGAGGCTGTCCGCCGCCGCCCCTACAGCGTGGTGCTCTTTGACGAAATCGAAAAGGCGCACCCGGATATTCAGAATGTGCTCCTGCAGATGCTCGAGGACGGCCAGCTGACCGACTCCATGGGCCGCAAGGCGGATTTCCGCAATACCATCGTCCTGCTGACCTCCAACCTCGGCGCACGATTCCTCGCCGGGCAGAGCGCACCGCTGGGTTTCGGGGCGGGAAGCGAAGCCGCCTTTGAAAAGCAGTCGGAGGCCGCTGTTGCCGAGGCGAAAAAGTGGTTCCGACCGGAGCTGGTGGGCCGTCTGGATGAGCTCATCGTCTTCCGCCCGCTGGAGGAGCAGAGCCTCTGCTCCATCGCCGAAAAGCTGCTGGGCCAGCTGGAAGAGCGTGCTGCCCGCAGCGGCTACCAGCTGACCCACACGGCCCGGGTCGGCCCAGCGCTGGCGGCAAAAGCACATTCGCCCTATGGCGCGCGAGAGCTGCGCCGACAGGTAGACCGGGCCGTGGAGCAGGCCTTCGCCGACCAGATCGCCTCCGGCAGTGTGAGCCTCGGACAGCACTGGACGGCAGACTGTGCCGAGGACGGCACGATCGTGGTGCAGGAGACGCAGACGGCGGGTGTCGGCTGAAAAACTCTTGCATCTGCTCTGGTTTTCCGCTATGATAGAGGGCAGGAACTACCAGAGGAGGAAGCCGAATGCGCTATCTGTTTTTGCTCAATCCCACCGCCGGTAAGCGGGACTGCACTGCCGAGCTGGCCCCGGCCATCCAGGCAGCAGCCCAGCGGGCGGGCATCCCGCCGGAAAAACGGAAGGTCGTTGTGACCCAGTACGCGGGCCATGCCCGGGAGCTGGCTGCTGAGGCGGCGCACACCGCGCAGGCCGACGGTGAGCCGGTGCGCATCTGGACAGCGGGCGGCGACGGCACCTTCAACGAGGCGCTGACAGGGGCGCAGGGGTGCAGCCTCGCGGCGGTGGGGTGTCTGCCCTTTGGCAGCGGCAACGATTTTCTGCGCACCTACGGCACGCGGGAAGAGTTCAATGACCTCGACGCCCAGCTGGCGGGCGGCGAGGTGGACATTGATCTGATGCAGACCGACCTCGGCCTTTCGGCGACCATCTGCGCCGCCGGGCTCGATGCACAGGTGGCTTACGGTATCCCGCAGTTCCGGCGCATCCCGTTCTGCGGCGGCGAGATGGCCTATGCACTCTCCATCGTCAAGCAGCTCTGCGGCCACATCGGACGGAACGTGACCTTTACCATCGACGGCGAGGAGCTGACGGTGGACTGCCTGATGTGTGCCGTCTGCAATGGCCGCACCTATGGAGGCGGCTTTTATGCAGCCCCCGAGGCTCAGCCCGACGACGGCTGGCTGGACGTTTTCATCATCCGCAGGGTGAGCCGCCTGACGATCGCCCGCCTGCTGGGAATGTATAAGAGCGGCAGGCACTTCCGGAACGGTGAGCTGACGGAACAGGCAAAGCCCTACTTCATCTACCGCCGGGCAAAGTGCGTCTCCCTGCGCCCGGCAGACGGACGCGGCCCTATCGTGGCGACCGCCGACGGCGAGTGCGCTCCCTGCGACGCCATCACCGCGCAGCTCAAGCCGCTGGCCGGGCGCGTCCTGCTGCCCAAACCGGCCTATGAGCGGTTCATGGCCCAGCGTGCCAACGTGTAAAATGAAAGTATGAGAAGCGCCCTGCACGTTTCTTTAGGGGCTCATCGGATGATCAACAAAGGCGGCGGCTTTCCTTGTCAAGGGAAGCCGCCGCCTTTTCCGTTATCTTACAGCCTGTTTCAGCTGCTCCAGATCATCCGCATTCGGGTGAGAAAGAGCCTTGTCAAAATTCTCGATCATGGCATCCAGATTGGGCAGATGGATCGGCTGCTTTTTCATCTCTTCGTACCGCTGGCGTACGGACATCGGCATTTTGCCCTGACACATATAGCAGCCGAAAACAGTGTTGCTCTTGTCCAGCGAATGCTCCGTCTTTTTCAAGATCTTATCAAAGTATTCTTTACTGCCGCCGAAGCCGGCAGTGCCAAAGAGAAAGATGTTTTTGCCGTGCAGCTGCTTCAAAAAGTCCAAAGTGCTTTCATCGGCATTTCCCTTGTCCGTCCAGAAGCCCACATAAAGGGTGTCCGCTTCCATGGCGGCAGGATCCGGGATGCCGAAATAAATGCAGCCTTCCTGCGGCAGGCAGTCGTGCAGCGTATCTGCCAATAATTTTGTGTTGCCTGTTTTGCTGCTGTATACGATCGCGTAACTCATAACTTCTCCTTTGTGAATGTCTTTTTGTTGAGTATATCGTGATTTTTTGTCGGGTAGGTTTATGCGTTTTTGGCTTCTTTTTCTCGCAAAGCATCATAAACACAGTGAGTTCCCTGATGTGCCGTCAGCCCGCCCAGACACTTCTTGTTGCAGCGGAGACAGCGGTGGATCTGTTTTGCCTGCCCGTTTTTCAGCTTGTTCACCCAATCTGGGTCTGCCAGAAGCTGGCGGCTCATGGCGGCGCACTGGATGCGTCCGCTGGCGAGCTGCTGCTCCACAAGATCCGGGTCGTTCAGACCACCGACACCACAGATGGGCAGCTCGGTGTACTGCCGCACCTCATCGCAGAATTTGAGGAAGCATCCCGGCTGGCTGAAATAGGGATGATCGGCGGGCGGGATGGTGTTTTCCAATGCGGAATGGTTTGCAAGCGTTACATGGAAGCTGGTCACACCCGCCTGCTCCAGCAGCGGAACGAACACCGGCAGTTCTTCTTCCACCACACCGGCATTGCCAAAGTGCGGGTTTTCCTGCCGGACGGCCAGCTTGTAATCAATGGGCATCCCCGGAACCGCCGCATGGACAGCCGAGACCGCTTCCGCCGCAAAACGGGCGCGGTTTTCTGCGCTGCCGCCGTATTCGTCGGTGCGGTGGTTGAAGATGGCCGAACTGAAACTGCCGCACATCCGGTCGCCATGCACCTGCATCATATCAAAACCGGCCTGTTTTGCCAGCACCGCCGCTTTTCCAAACCCGCTGATGATGGTCCGGATCTTCCGTTTGGACATCTTTGTAATGTAAGGAGCGACTTCGGCGTTCAGTTTTTCCCGCAGCTGATCCGGAGTGATCTTCTTCAGCAGGACGCCGGGAATGTACTTGAACAGGGCCAGCAGGTTGGAATCGCTCTGGTGCAGCTGGGCACAGACTTTGCAATCCGCAGCATGGGCGATTTTCACGACCTGCTGGTAGAATGCAAAGCCTTTGGGGTCAAATAGAGATTTTTCAAATTTGCTTTTGCCCACCGGGACATCGCCCACGATGATCATGGCACAGCCGCCCTGTGCAATGGCACGGATCTTTGCAAGGTATTCTTCATCCGACAGCCCGAATGTTGTCGGCGCAAAAATGATGCGGTTTTTCAGCTGCATCCCACCATAATGGATCGGACTCAAGATCGTTTCGTACATCATTTGCACACTTTCTTTTGCACTGCTTTTTGCAGTAATGTCAGCAGCTGCTGCCGCTCCTGCGCTGTCAGTCCGCCCAGACTCTGCGCATCCCAGTCGATAAAGACCTGATGACAGACCACAAAGGCGTTTTCACCCCTCTGGGTCAGCTTCAGGTGGTAGCTGCGCCCATTCTTTTCTTTCGTCAGAAAGCCGTCTTCGGCCAGCTTGTTCAGGCTGCGCTGGGAGTGGCCCCAATCCAGATGAAGATCTTTGGTCAGTTCCGAAGGCGTACAATCCGGATGCTTTCCTACATAAATGACAAAATATATCAGCCCGAAGCTCAGACCCAGTTCCTGTAACCGCTGGGTTGTGTAAGCGGCAAACTCTCTGTGCAGGGTCAGAATGCAGGAAGATACCGTGGAGGGCTCCATTTCGTCAACTCCTTCTGCTTTTGAATGGAAAGCATTATAGCACTGTTACTTGACAAAGTCAAGTGTTTTGACTGCACTGTGTTTCGGAGCGAAAATATGAAGGTGAACCGGAATTGCCCAAATAGAGAGATGATCCCCCTATAGTTTAACGCACTGGTCTTATGACGGGTGCGTTTTTTGTTATCTGAAAGGTAGATGGATCGTACATTGTTCGTACATGGCGAGGGCAAAAAGAACATGGCTCATGGAAAGGACATAAAAACTTAACAAAGAAATTTGCAAAACCCCTTGATTTTTGACTCCAAGATGAGTACAATACATTTAGCACTCAAGGAAAAAGAGTGCTAAACAACCGGAAGGGCAAAGCCCCCGGGACATAAAACAGTTTATCTTTTATATTTATAATAGGAGGGCAAGAACGATGAAGATCATTCCTCTTGCAGACCGTGTTGTTATCAAGACTGTTGAGGTTGAGGAGACCACCAAGGGCGGCCTCATCCTGACCGGCAGCGCTAAAGAGAAGCCCCAGGTGGCACAGGTCGTGGCCGTTGGCCCCGGCGGTGTCGTGGACGGCAAGGAAGTCAAGATGACTGTCAAGGTGGGCGACAAGGTGCTCACCAGCAAGTACTCCGGCACCGAGGTCAAGGTGGACGGCGAAGAATGCACCATCGTGCGTCAGGCCGACATTCTGGCCATCGTGGAGTAAGCGTCTTTCCCTCACACTGGGATAATCAAGCTTTTACGAAGGAGCGATAAAATATGGCTAAGCAGATCAAGCAGGGCGAGGAAGCCCGCAAGGCACTGTGTGCCGGTATCGACACTCTGGCAGATACTGTTAAGATCACCCTCGGCCCCAAGGGCCGCAACGTGGTGCTGAGCAAGAAGTTCGGCGCCCCCGTCATCACCAACGACGGTGTGACCATCGCAAAGGAAATCGAGCTGAAGGACGAGTTCGAGAACATGGGCGCACAGCTGGTGCGTGAGGTCGCTACCAAGACCAACGACGCCGCAGGCGACGGCACCACCACCGCGACCGTTCTGGCACAGGCTATGGTCACCGAGGGCATGAAGAATGTCACCGCCGGTGCAAACCCGATGGACATCCGCCGCGGCATGACCAAGGCTGTCGCTAAGGCCGTCGAGACCATCAAGGCACACAGCCAGAAGGTCAAGGACTCCAACGACATCGCCCGCGTCGGCACCATCTCTGCAGGCGACCCCGAGATCGGCCGTCTTATCGCCGAGGCGATGGAGAAGGTCACTTCCGACGGCGTCATCACCATCGAGGAGAACAAGACCACTGCCGAGACCTACAACGAGATCGTCGAAGGTATGCAGTTCGACCGCGGCTACCTGACCCCCTATATGGTCACCGATACCGACAAGATGGAGGCTGTTCTGGACAATGCCGCCATCCTCATCACCGATAAGAAGATCAGCGTCATTCAGGACCTCGTTCCTCTGCTGGAGCAGGTCATGCAGAACGGCATGAAGCTGCTCATCGTGGCCGAGGACATCGAGGGCGAGGCTCTGTCCACCCTCATCGTCAACCGCCTGCGCGGCACCCTGAACGTCGTGGCTGTCAAGGCTCCCGGCTTTGGCGACCGCCGCAAGGAGATGCTGCAGGATATTGCTACCCTGACCGGCGGCACGGTTGTCTCTGCAGACCTCGGCTATGAGCTGAAGGACGCTACCGTTGACATGCTGGGTCATGCCCGTCAGGTCAAGGTCACCAAGGAGAACACCACCATCGTGGGCGGCGCTGGCGACAAGGACGCTATCGCATCCCGCATCGGTCAGATCCGCAACCAGATCGAGGCCGCTACCAGCGACTTCGACCGCGAGAAGCTGCAGGAGCGTCTGGCAAAGCTGGCTGGCGGCGTGGCTGTCATCAAGGTCGGCGCTGCTACTGAGGTCGAGATGAAGGACAAGAAGCTCCGCATCGAGGATGCTCTGAACGCAACCAAGGCTGCTGTTCAGGAAGGCGTCGTTGCTGGCGGCGGCACTGCTCCCATCAACGCCATCCCTGCTGTCCGTGAGCTGTGCGATACGCTGGAAGGCGACGAGCGCACCGGTGCTAAGATCGTCCTGAAGGCTCTGGAAGCTCCTCTGCGCCAGATCGCCAAGAACGCCGGCCTCGAGGGCAGCGTCATCATCGACAAGATCATCTCTGCCAACAAGCCCAACTACGGCTTCGACGCTCAGAATGAAGTCTACGTCGAGGATATGATCGCCGCCGGCATCGTTGACCCGACCAAGGTCACCCGCTCCGCTCTGGAGAACGCAGCATCCGTCGCTGAGATGGTGCTGACCACCGAGAGCCTCGTGGCCGACCTGCCCGAACCCCCGGCTGCTCCTGCTGCCGCTGGCGGTGACATGGGCGGTATGGGCGGCATGTACTAATAACTGCCTAAAAACCGCATGAATCCTTGATTTTTGGAGCGCGCAAAAGCGGATTTACGCCAAACTTACGCCACTTACGCCAAAAATCAAAGCGCACTATAGGGTAACAAAATCGGCACTCGCTGAAAAGCGGGTGCCGATTTTTGTGTCACGAAAAGCTGATGGATGCTGCACGCTACACACCGTCAGCTTTTTCGTTTACAGGGGAAAAAGTGGGTGGTATAATAGAAATAGAGTTTTGTAAGAGCGCTTTCATAGTCAAGGATATAAAAAATACGGATAAGCATAAAGCCGGTGGATGATATGAAAATTCTGGATAACATCACCAATACCGTTCGAGATGATTTACGGGTCGAGATCAAAAAAGGCAGCAGGGTGTCTATTGCGGCAGCCTGCTTTTCGATGTATGCCTACAAAGAGCTAAAGAAGCAGCTGGAAACCATAGACGAGTTTGAATTTATCTTTACATCCCCCACGTTTGTGAAAGAAAAGGCTGAAAAGCAGAAGCGGGAGTTCTACATTCCCCGCATTTCTCGTGAAACGAGCCTTTACGGTACAGAGTTTGAAATCAAACTGCGCAATGAGATGACCCAGAGAGCCATCGCAAAGGAATGCGCAGACTGGATCAGAAGAAAGGCTACGTTCAAATCGAACACCACCGGTGAAAATATGGCTGGCTTTATGACTGTGGATTCCGGCGCAGCACAGACCGCCTATATGCCGATTGGTGGATTTACGACAGTTGATATTGGCTGTGAGCGCGGAAATAACAGCTACAACATGGTCAACTGCATGGAGGCTCCGTTCGCACAGCAGTACATGAAGTTGTTCGATACCCTGTGGAACGACCGGGACAAAATGCAGGATGTCACAGATGTAGTACTGGAGAATATCAGCACGGCTTATGCAGAAAATTCCCCGGAGTTCATCTACTTTATGACGCTGTATCATGTGTTCAGCGAGTTTTTGGACGACATCTCAGAAGACGAACTGCCGAATGAGTCAACCGGCTTTAAGCAGAGCAAAATCTGGAGCCTGCTGTACGACTTCCAGAAGGATGCGGTGCTTGCCATCATCAATAAGCTGGAAAAGTACAACGGCTGCATCCTTGCGGACAGTGTTGGTCTTGGCAAGACATTTACCGCACTGGCTGTCGTAAAGTATTATGAGAATCGAAACAAGTCGGTTCTTGTGCTGTGCCCCAAAAAGCTGGCAGAGAACTGGAATACCTACAAGGACAACTATGTGAACAACCCAATTGCATCGGATCGGCTGAACTATGACGTCCTGTTCCACACAGACCTGTCCAGAAGCAGCGGAAAATCGAATGGCCTCGATCTGGATCGCCTGAACTGGGGCAACTACGATCTGGTAGTCATTGATGAATCGCACAACTTCCGCAACGGCATCGGTACGCACAGCAAGACGCAGGACAACCGTTACCAGCGGCTGATGGACAAGGTGATCCGTGCCGGAGTTAAGACCAAGGTGCTGATGCTTTCGGCAACGCCGGTCAACAACCGCTTTGTGGATTTGAAAAATCAGCTGGCCCTTGCCTATGAGGGAAACTCCGAATATCTGGATGAAAGGCTGAACACCTCAAAGAGCATTGAAGACATCTTTAAGCAGGCGCAAAAAGCCTTTAACGCATGGAGCAAACTGAAACCAGAAGAGAGAACCACGGATGCGCTGCTGCGGACATTGGATTTCGACTTCTTCGAGCTGCTGGACAGTGTTACCATCGCACGTTCTCGGAAGCATATCGAGAAGTACTACAACACCAACGCTATCGGAAAGTTCCCAGAGCGGTTGAAGCCGATTTCCGTTCGGCCATGTCTGACAGACCTGAATAATGCCATCAACTACAACGAAATTTATGAGCAGCTGATTCAGCTGAGCTTGTGCGTCTATATGCCCTCCAACTACATCTTCGCAAGTAAGATCCAGAAATATCAGGAGCTGACGCACAATAAGGGAGAAAATCTGACCCAGAGAGGCCGTGAGCAGGGTATTTGTCGGTTGATGAGTATCAATCTGCTGAAACGGCTGGAAAGCTCTGTACATTCGTTCCAGCTGACCCTGATGCGCATCAAGAAACTGATTGATGGTACGATTCAGTCCATTGACCAGTTTGAACGCTCCGGCCACGCTGATCTGGATATATACGACATGGCCGGAGACGATTTTGACATGGACGATGAAAACACTGACTTTTTCACCGTCGGCAAAAAAGTCAAAATCGACCTTGCGGATATGGACTGGAAGAGCTGGCGTACGGAGCTTCGGAAAGATGCAGAAATTCTGGAGCTGTTGACCTTTATGGTGGCAGATATCACGCCGCAGCATGACACAAAGCTGCAAGAACTGTTCAAGCTGCTGTCTGAAAAAATTGAGCACCCGATCAATGCCGACAACAGAAAAGTGCTGATTTTCTCTGCATTTTCGGATACGGCAGAGTACCTCTTTGACAATGTGAGTGCGTTTGTAAAGCAGAAATATGGGCTGAATACCGCTGTAATTACTGGCTCGATTGACGGACGTACCACGATCAAAGGCTTCAAGGCAACACTCAACAACGTGCTGACCTGCTTCTCTCCCATTTCCAAAGACCGGGATGTTCTGATGCCCGGTAGTGCCACGGAAATTGATGTGCTGATTGCGACAGACTGCATTTCTGAAGGTCAGAACTTGCAGGACTGCGATTATCTGATCAACTATGACATTCACTGGAACCCGGTACGCATTATCCAGCGTTTTGGACGAATCGACCGTATCGGCAGCAGAAACCAGTACATCCAGCTTGTGAACTTCTGGCCTGATCTGACGCTGGACGATTACATCAACCTGAAATCCCGTGTGGAGACCCGCATGAAAATCACAGTTATGACCTCTACCGGAGATGATGACCTTATCAACCCCGAAGAAAAGGGTGATTTGGAGTACCGCAAGGCACAGCTGAAACGCTTGCAGGAAGAGGTCGTTGACATCGAGGATATGTCGGACGGCATCTCCATCATGGATCTGGGACTGAACGAGTTCCGGCTCGACCTGCTGGATTACATCAAGCACAACGGCGATCTGGACAAGAAGCCCCGTGGACTTCATGCGGTGGTTCCAGCTACGGATGAACTGCCGGAGGGCGTGATCTTCGTGCTGAAAAACATCAATAATAGCGTCAATGCGGATAACCGCAACCGGATCCATCCGTTCTACATGGTTTATATCGGAGTGGACGGACAGATCATCTGCGACTATCTGAATCCGAAAAAGATGTTGGATGATATCCGGCTGCTGTGCCGTGGAAAGACTGAGCCAATCAAAGAGGTGTATGAACGCTTCAATAGGGAAACAGACGATGGAAAGGACATGGCAGAAATGTCCGAATTGCTGAGTGAAGCCATTGACTCAATCATTGATGTCAAAGAAGAAAGCGACATCGACAGCCTGTTCTCTGCGGGCGGAACAACGGCATTGCTCAGTCAGGTGTCCGGACTGGATGATTTTGAATTGATTTGCTTTCTTGTTGTAAAATGAACGCACAGGGGTGAAAAACGTGCTGGGCTTACCTGTATCTACCGAGTTCAATAAACGCATCCCGAAGCAGAAGTTCTATGAGAACATCGCTGTCACTCCGGCTATGAAGAAGGCCTTTGTCGAGCAGATCAAAATCATCTACTGGCGCAATAAGATTGCTGCCACCACCCTGAATCTGGCGGCTGGGGAGCAGGTGACGGAGATCGAGGTGTTTGAGATGCGGCTGTCTGCCCCGGAGCTGGACGAAAGTGTGCTGCGCCAGATCGACCGGGAAATTCCGTATCACATCCTCTTTTTGCTGGAATACGAGGGCAAGTATCGTGCTGTCATCGGCTACAAGGAGGCTGCGACAGGCAAGACGGCCTTTAAGGTTGACCGCTATTATTCTACGGATTGGCTGGACGAAGACGACCTGCCGGTGCATCTGGATGGGCTTTCGCTGGATGCCGTGTATGAGAATTTTGTCCGTCAGATTGCAGGCGAGGTTCTGGCTGACAAAAATGGTACTACTCTGAAAGAAAGCGTTGAACAGCAAAAGCAACGGGAACAAATTGAAAAGCAGACTGCTACATTGGAAGCTAAAATCCGGAAGGAAAAGCAACCGAAGAAGAAGTTTGAATTGGTACAAAAACTGAGTGCTATGAAAGACATACGGGAAAGAGGAAAATAAAAATGAAGCGAATTTTAGAAAGTGGTCAATTCTCGAATTATAAAGATGGGATAAGACTGGATTCGGCATCCAGAGAGGTTTCCAGTATTTATCAATCTTATGGAATGACGACAGTTTTTATTTCTCATAAACATGAAGACCTTGAGGATTTAAGCGGTCTTATTGGTTTCTTGGAGAAAAACTATAATGTCAAGGCTTACATTGACAGCAAAGATTCTTCTATGCCGAGTGTGACTTCTGGTGTGACGGCATCAAAAATTAAAGAGCGTATTCGTCAGTGCGACAAATTCATCCTTCTTGCAACGGATTTGGCAGTTGAATCGAAGTGGTGTAATTGGGAACTTGGATATGGAGATGCGCAGAAGTTTAATAGTAAAGATATCGCCATATTACCGTTAAAACGAAAAGGGTATGATGATGCTTCCTATAAAGGAAATGAGTATATGCAGATATATCCATATATCGCTTATTATGATGGAACGGAATTTTATAGAGATAGAACCCCAGTACAAAGGGGCTATTATGTTGTGACTGAAGACGAAAAAGGAAATCGTACAATAAATCCTCTTAGAGACTGGCTGAATAATCATTGAGGAACGAAATAATGGATACTGAAACTGAGCTGGAAGTAAATGAAAAAACAAGGCATGAAGACAAGGTCGTACATCTTCAGATGATACAGGGCGTCATTGATCGTATGTCAACATCAGCAGCAATTTACAAAGGATTTGCAGCAACTATTGTGACAGGGATAGCAGCGATTTCCTTTACAGAGGTGAGCGCATGGATATTATTGATTGCGTTCCTTCCAGTAATCTGCTTTCTGGTGATGGATACATACTATCTCAAATTAGAAAAGCAGTATCGGATTCTGTACGAAAAGATACGGAATGAAAAAATCGTTCCAGATTTTTCTTTAGATTCAAGATGTTCAAATACGGAACTTTATGATGCAAACGCAACGTGGCTTAAATGTTTACAATCCCCAAGCATCTGGATGTTTTATGTTCCAATTATTATTATTGGAGTCATAATTGTGTCGTTGAAATTTGCAGGAGTGATTTAAGATGGCAAAGAGACAAGTCTTTTTTAGTTTTCATTTTGACAAAGATATTTGGCGTGTTGGACAGGTCAGAAACATAGGGGCTGTAGATGGGCAGGAAATATTTTTTGATAATGGTTGGGAAAAAGTTCGCTTGAAGAGCGATACGGCGATTAAAGCATGGATTGACAGTGAGATGAGAATGCGTTCTTGCATAGTTGTTCTCATTGGAACTGATACAGCTTCACGCAGGTGGGTTCAATATGAAATTGAGCAAGCGTGGAGACTTGGAAAAGGAGTCGTTGGAATTTACATTCACGGACTGGAAGATTATTGGGGACGGCAGGCATCAAAAGGACACAATCCTTTTGATGATTTTTACATTGATAGACAAATAAATTATATATCTCACAGAAGTACTCCACTTGATGATAATGACGTTCTGATGAGCGCAGTATGTAAAGCATATGATCCGCCATATGTAACGAGTAAGGTTGTTTATCAAGATATTAAAGATAATATTGAAAAACTGATAGAAGAAGCAATTGAAATCCGAAATCGTTATCCTAAATAAGGAGTTTATAGTTATGGACAACCTTAAAATGCACAGCCTTGACGGTGTACAGCGCAACATAGATTTAATCGGCAAGCTGTTTCCCAACGCCATTACCGAGGTAAAACGTGACGGCAAAGTAGAACACGCCATTGATTTTGACGTTCTGCGGCAGGAGCTTTCCGATTCCATTGTGGAGGGTCGGGAAGAGCGCTACCAGTTTACATGGCCGGACAAGAAAAAGGCGATGTTGGCGGCCAATGCGCCCATTACGGCAACGCTGCGCCCGGTTGTGGCAGACAGCTTTGGCAAAGATGGCACACCCGGCGGCTTTGACAGTGAGAACCTTTATATCGAGGGCGATAATCTGGAAGTGCTGAAGCTCTTGCAGGAAACATATCTGGGCAAGGTCAAGATGATCTACATTGATCCGCCGTACAACACCGGCAATGATTTTGTCTATGAGGACGATTTTGCCCAGAGTGCGGCGGACTATATGGATAATAGCGGTCAGTATGATGAAGAAGGCAACCGCATGGTGACCAACACCGAAAGCAATGGCCGCTTTCATACGGATTGGCTCAATATGATTTATCCGCGGTTGAAATTGGCAAAAGATTTGCTGGCAGAAGATGGTGTCATTTTTATTAGTATTGACGATAATGAAATTGAAAATTCATTAAAAGTCTGTAGTGAAGTTTTTGGAAAAGAAAATTATCTTGCCTGCTTTCCGCGCGTTACCAAAAAGGCAGGGAAAACGACTGAAGCAATAGCAAGAAATCATGACTATCTTTTATCATACGCAAAAAGTAGCGCAGTAAAGCTTTATTTGCCTTCACACACGGATGATGGATTTAAGTTTAGTGATGAATTTATAGATACCCGTGGAAAATATAAACTTAACCAAACATTGGATTATGATAGTCTACAATATAGTGCTAGTTTAGATTATCCGATTACGGTTAAAGGAAAAACTTTTTACCCTGGTCAATCGTATGAAAAGTATCTTGAACGCCAAAAGGGAAATCATGCACGTGCAGATTGGGCATGGAGATGGAGTAAAGAATTATTTGAGTTTGGGCTAAAAAATGGTTTTATCGTAATCAAAGATTATGAGAGCCATTCTAGAATTTATACAAAGACGTACCAGAATTGCAAAATTGTCAAAAAAGGAAATGGCTTTCAACTCGAATATATGGAGAGAACAAAGGCGATTTCCACACTAGAGTTTATTGAAAATGAGTATTCTAACGATAATTCAAAGAAAAATATAACTCAGGTTTTTGATGCTGCTGTATTTGACTATTCCAAGCCAGTAGAACTCTTGAAGACAATTACTAGCTATGCTACATCTATGTCGGATGTGGTTCTTGATTTTTTCTCTGGTTCCGCTACTACTGCCCATGCTGTAATGAAACTGAACGCCGAGGACGGGGGACACCGTAAATTTATTATGGTGCAGTTGCCGGAAAAGACGGACGAGAAGAGCGAAGCGTACAAGGCTGGCTATAAGAACATCTGCGAAATCGGCAAGGAGCGCATCCGTCGGGCTGGCCGAAAAATCAAGGAAGATGCCGGGTTGACTGCCCCGGCTGATTTGGATATTGGTTTCCGCTGTCTGCGCCTGGATGAAAGCAACATGAAGCCGGTTTACTACACGCCGGAGGAGACCCAGCAGCAGGATATGTTCTCTCTGGTAGATAACGTCAAACCCGACCGTACCCCGGAAGATTTGCTGTTCCAGGTGATGCTGGATCTGGGTGTGCTGTTGTCCAGTCCCATTGAGGTGAAAGAGATTGCGGGCAAAAAGGTGTTCAACGTGGCAGAGGGCTTTTTGCTGGCCTGCTTTGACCATGATGTGACGGAGGAGACTGTCAAGGCCATTGCTAAGATGAAGCCGTACTATGCTGTTTTCCGTGACAGCTCCATGGCAAACGACAGTGTTGCGACAAACTTTGACCAGATTTTTGAAACGTATAGCCCGGAAACGGTAAGGAAGGTACTGTGATATGGATAAACTAACAAATATTGAGATAGGAACATTCTTAAAACTATTCAATCGTGGTGGCTATGTTCTCGATTTCACTACGAATGACTTTGATGTATTCACGATGGAAAGTATTGGTATTGCATTATGTAACGAATATCATATGTCAAAGGGAAAATCTCTGGCTGCATATGTGAATAGTGCTTCGACAAGTGACATTGAAAAATTATTGAATGATTTGCTGAGCTATTATGAAGAAAACTACGAACAAGAGTATACTGAGAACTTAACCGATGATGAGTATAGCTATTGCCAGTATAATGCGGAATATGCCCGTTTATACAAGAAATGTCGTGCATATATGAATCGCGTTTTGAACAACACAACCCCACTGGCTGTAAATGCAACGGAATTACAGGAGAAGTTCTCAAGCCAATATCTTTCTAAGCAGATTGAGTTAATGTTAAAAATGCAAAGTGAAAATCCGACAGATGCAATCGGCAAAGCCAAAGAACTAATTGAAAGTTGTTGTAAAACGATTCTGGATAATAAAGGCGTAGCATGGGATAAGAACTGGAATATGGGCAAGCTGACAGGTGAAACCCTGAACCTTCTGAATCTTACACCTGAATCAATTTCGAAAAACGATCCTGTATCAGAAAACATTAAGGCTGTTCTTGGGAATTTAAGAGGGATTTCCACAAAGCTTGCAGAAATACGTAATCCGTATGGTAGTGGTCATGGAAAAAGTGCTTCGTTTGCGGGATTAGAAACACGTCATGCAAAGTTGGCAGTTGGATGTAGCATTACCTTTGTTACTTTTTTGTGGGATACATACGAAGAAGGTATGTCCTAATTGAAACTTGGATCAAAAATGTAATAGAGTTAGGCTTTTAAGAAGGGGTTGTAATGAATAAGCGGTATGTGATGAAAACTATTGCAGAGTTACAATATGATTTGGAAAACGATTACACTGAGACCAAGTTATTTGACGATATAAGTCGTGCGGAAAAATTGTTTGGTAAGGATGTGCCGGCGATACACGATTGTGTAGAAGAAGTGCAACACTTTAATGGTACTATACGAAGAAATGCGCAAATAGTTGTTGATTTACTAGAAGTCGCTCTGTCAGAACAAGCTTCGCTATCATACGATTTGGTGGATTTTCAAATAGATGATCATGAGTTTAATAAACTCGTTGAACAGGCGTTTCAGTACTATAAAGAAGCGAGGATAGACACGGCAACGGAAAAAATTTGGGATGCATTTGAACGCATTAAGACATTTTATAAGCAATATGATAAAAAAGGCTCAATTACAAAGCTGATTGATATCGTGAGCAAAAATAATGCTGAGTATAGAGAAATGGTGGAAGAAGAATTTACTTCGCTTACAAAACTCGGAAATGACTTCAGAATTCGACACCATGAAACTAATAAGAAAGACATCTGTTGTATAGAGCATTATGATTACTTGTTTCATAGATGCATCGCAGTCTTGCGATTGGTGACAAGCGTGTTGCGTGAAAATTCATTAAATGAGAACGGATAATCGAGCGCATAATATTAAAAGGAAAGCACAGTGATATGGACGAGAAGAAGAAAAAAGAACTTGCTATTCGCAGTTCAGCGGCAGAATATTTGACCTTTGTGGCTTCTACGGGTGAGAGCGATGCAAGCTATGAAATGCGCTATGAGGATGAAAACATCTGGCTGACGCAGAAGATGATGGCAACCTTATATGATGTGTCCAAACAGACGATCTCACAGCACATCAAGCGCATTTATGCGGATGGGGAACTCGCTCCGGAGGCAACTGTCAAGAAATACTTGACAGTTCAAACCGAAGGTGACCGGCAGATCAGCCGCAAGCAGGATCATTACAATCTTCAAATGATTATTGCAGTCGGCTTTAAGGTGAATAATCAGCGTGCTGTGCAGTTCCGCAAATGGGCGGGTCAGATCGTGAAAGACCATACGATTCAGGGCTGGACAATGGATGTTGACCGCCTGAAAAAAGGTCACATGTTTACGGATGAATATTTCGAGCGGCAGTTGCAGCAGATTCGGGAAATTCGCCTGTCGGAGCGCAAGTTCTATCAGAAAGTGACGGATTTATACGCAACAGCGTTTGATTACGACAAGGACGCCAAGACGACCCGCCTGTTCTTCCAGACGGTTCAGAATAAGATGCACTATGCTGTGCATCGCCACACGGCGGCAGAACTGATTGTGGAGCGTGCCGATGCCAACAAGGAGCACATGGGGCTTACCACATGGGAAAATGCGCCGGATGGGAAAATCCTGAAAGCGGATGTGACAGTAGCCAAAAACTACCTGAGCAAAGAGGAAATGAACTATCTGGAGCGAATCGTGTCGCTCTATCTGGATTATGCCGAGCTGCAGGCCGAGCGCAAGATCCCCATGAGCATGGAGGACTGGGCAAAGCGGCTGGATGGTTTTCTGGAGTTCAACGGCAACGAGCTGCTGACAGGTCCCGGTAAAATCAGCGCAGAACAGGCCAAACTCCATGCAGAAACCGAATACGAAAAGTATCATGTCATTCAGGATCGCCTGTATGAGAGCGATTTTGACCGGTTCCTGATGCTGGAGCAGGAGGTAAACCACAAAGATGAAGTTTAGTTTTAAGATTCAGCAGTACCAGACCGATGCTGTGGATGCGGTGGCACGGGTCTTTCAGGGTCAGCCCTACAATGCAGGCGTGTCGTACCTGCGGGATATGGGAAACCTGTCTGCACAGCCGCAGCAGTTGAGCCTTGTTTCCAATGGGGACGATGCAACACAGGTGGAGTTGCTGGATTTGATCAACGATTCCGGTTTTAAGAACGAAGCACTCCAACTGACCGACCAGGAGCTGCTTCAGAACATCCGCGCGTTGCAAGCAGAAGCAAACATCCATCAGTCGGACAAGTTGGTGGCACCGCTGGGCAGGTGTTCTCTGGATATTGAGATGGAAACCGGCACAGGCAAGACCTATGTTTACATCAAGACCATGTTTGAGCTGAACAAACGGTATGGATGGAGCAAATTTATCGTTGTTGTGCCGAGTATCGCCATCCGTGAAGGCGTGAAAAAATCCTTTGAGATCACTGCCGATCACTTTATGGAGTGCTACGGCAAAAAGGCACGGTTCTTTATCTACAACAGCAGCAACCTGAATCAGTTGGATTCCTTTTCCAGCAATTCCGGCATCAATGTCATGATTATCAACACGCAGGCGTTTGCGGCATCCATGAACGAGGACAAGAACGTGGAAGGTCGCAAGGGTGATGCCGCTGCGAGAATTATCTACACCAAGCGGGATGAGTTCGGCTCCCGCCGCCCGATTGATGTGATTGCCGCCAACCGTCCGATCCTGATTCTGGATGAGCCGCAGAAGATGGGCAAAGAGGACTCCGCCACCCAGAAAGCCCTGAAAAAGTTCAATCCACTTTTCACACTGAATTACTCTGCTACCCACGCCAAGCAGCATAATCTGATTTACGTTCTGGATGCGCTGGACGCTTACAATAAGCGACTGGTCAAGAAAATCGAAGTCAAAGGCTTTGAGGTCAAAAATCTGCGTGGTACGGACAAGTATCTGTATCTGGAAAGTATCATCATCTCCCCGAAGAATCCGCCACGGGCAAAAGTGGAGATGGAGGTCAGCCACCAGAACGGCACGAAGCGAGAGTTCCATATGCTGGATGTGGGCGATAATCTCTATTATAAATCCGGGGAAATGGAGCAGTACAAGGGCTTCGTAGTGTCGGAAATCGACCCGATCACGGGTGTTGTGACTTTTACGAACGGCGATACCATCCGCAAAGGTGATGTTACCGGTGACGTTTCCGAAAATGATATGCGCCGGGTGCAGATCCATGAAACGATCCTTTCGCACTTTGAAAAAGAGCAGGAACTTTTCAAACTGGGTATCAAGACACTTTCGCTGTTCTTCATCGACGAAGTGGCAAAATACCGCCAGTACGATGAAGACGGAAACGAGCTGCTGGGCGAGTACGGCAAGATTTTTGAGCAGGAGTATCTTTCGGTTCTGAATGAGCATCGCACCCTGTTCGACCCTGCTTATACAGCCTATCTGGATTCAACCGATGTGCATGATGTCCACAAGGGCTATTTCAGCATCGACAAGAAAGGTCACAGCGTCAACAGTTCGGTCAAGCGTGGCTCAGATATGTCGGATGACATTTCTGCCTATGACCTGATCCTGAAAAATAAGGAACGTCTGCTGTCCTTTGAAGAGCCGACCCGGTTCATCTTCTCCCACTCTGCCCTGCGGGAAGGCTGGGATAACCCGAATGTGTTCCAAATCTGCACCCTGAAGCACAGCGACAGCACCACGCAGAAGCGGCAGGAAGTAGGCCGTGGTCTGCGTCTGTGCGTGAATAAGGACGGAAACCGCATGGATGCGGAAGTGCTGGGAGATAAGGTGCAGGATATCAACGTCCTGACTGTTATTGCCAGCGAGAGCTATGCAGGATTTGTAGACGGACTGCAAAAGCAGACCGAAGCAGTGCTGTATGACCGCCCACGCAAGGCAGACATTGCATATTTTACCGGCAAGACCATCAGGCTGGATGGCAAAACTGTCAAGGTGGATGACCATCAGGCACGGGCGATTTATCAATACCTTGTCCGCAACAACTATGTGGATGAGCAGGATAACGTCACGCAGGACTACCGGGACGATGTGCAGACCGGAACACTTGCACCGGTGCCGGAAACGCTGAAGCCCATTGAAGAGGGCGTGCACACGCTTGTGCAGGCAATTTATGATGACAGTATGCTCAAGTCTATGTTTGAGGATGGCAACAAGCCGAAAGTGCTGGAAAATCCGCTGAACGACCGGTTTGAAAAGGCAGAGTTCCAGAAGCTCTGGCAGACGATCAACCACAAATACGCCTATACGGTGGATTTTGATTCTGAGGAACTGATCCGGAAAGCAATCGAATACATCGACAGGGAACTGTACGTCAGTCGCCTGCAATATACCGTTACCTATGCCGGGCAGAAAGATGTCCTGAGTGCCGATATGGTGCGAGAAGGCAGCAGCTTCAGCGATGCCAAGAGCAGAACAAAAAAATTAGAACATGACTACGCAGGTCAGGTTGCGTATGACCTGATCGGCAAAATTGCAGAGGGCACAACGCTGACCCGGCATACCGTTGCACGGATTTTGCAGGGCATCAAGCCGACAACCTTTGCGATGTACCAGAACAACCCGGAAGAATTTATCGCAAAGGTGATCCGGCTGGTCAAGGAGCAGAAAGCTACCATGATCGTGGAGCATATCACCTATGATACCATCGAGGGCAGCTACGACAGCAGCATCTTTACGGCAGAGAAACACGCTTTGACGATGGATAAGGCTTACAAGGCACAAAAGGCGATTCAGGATTACGTTTTCACCGATGGCACAGCGGAAAAGAGCGTGGAACGGAAGTTTGCGGAAAATCTGGACGGTGCAGAGGAAGTCTTTATCTATGCAAAACTGCCGAAAGGCTTCTATATTCCGACCCCGGTTGGACACTACTCCCCGGACTGGGCAATCGTGTTCCATGAGGGCAAGGTGAAACACATCTATTTTGTAGCAGAAACCAAAGGCACGATGGAAAGCCTGAACTTGCGCCCAATCGAGAAGTCCAAGATCGACTGCGCCAAGAAGCTCTTCGCAAAATTGTCAGATGGTCTTGTGACATACGACCATGTAGACAGCTATCAAGAGCTGGTGAATAAGGTACTGCAGTGACCAGTACAAAATGAATCATGAAGCGGCTGTTTGCGTAGATGCAGATGGCCGCTTCTGCATTTGACATCCTGATCGGGAGTGTGAGCGATAATATAGGGCTGCGATGAGTTTGAACGAATCAGCGATGCAATCGCACAGCCTGCATCCACCGGATGCAGTTCAAGGGTTTGGGTGTCCCCAACAAGTATTTTGCAACGCAAAATAAGCAGATGTATATACGTCTGCATTGCTTGCGGGTGCTATGAAACCTCTCAACGTGCTTCACAAATTTGAAAATCATTTTGCAAATCAGACCGTCCGTTTTCAAGGTCAACTTGAAGCGGACGGTTATTTTTCTGCACAAAAATTTTCGAGTTTGCATCCGCAGCAAGCAGGTATTAGCACAAGAATGCGCTAGTTCCTCACCTTAACGGTCGCTAAATAAGCAAATTTTTTGAGAAAAATTCGTTTCAGAAAAATCAGCGCTGATTCATCAAATATTACATCAAACCGGACCTATTACTTCCGGTTTTGAAGGTAAAAAGCGGAACTAATAGGTACTAAAAAATCGAGTGACTTTATGGTATGCTCTATCCAGAGCATTTTCCAAGAAGCGGAAGGAATGCATCCTAAAAATTTCTGCTTCATGGTGATATGCTTTCTACAAGCTTTCATCGAACCTTGAGAACCAAATGACCGTCTGCATGGGATACCCGGCGATGACCCCCAAGTGGGAGAGCCGAAAAACGCCGCCGGAAGGGGGCAGGAAGTCCATGCAGAGAGAGCGGCATTCCAAATTTGAAATTACGATGATACGCAAAACCGGAACCAGTAGTTCCGATTTCACCTTGAAATTTACTTCGTATTTTTTAAAAACCGGAACTACCAGTTCCTAAAAATAAAATTTACGATGTGATACAATTTTTTCAATGGTTTGCAGCAGAAAAGCGGAAGTGCTACTTCCGCTTTTTTATAACCAAAAACCGGAGGTACGACCTCCTAAAAAATCTTGTATGAATGTGTTAATCTAATTTCAGAGCCTTCATTGAACCTTGAAAACCGCATGACCGTCTGCATGGGATACCCAGTGATGACCTCGCAAGAGTGAGCAGGAAAACGCCGCCGGAAGGGGGCAGGAAATCCATGCAGAGAGAACGGCGTAAGAACAATGATATTCTATTTCATTTCAGAAAGGATGGTTTGCCTATGACAAAACTGAGCCAGCTTAAAATCGATTCGGAGTTCCAGAACCAAATCAACCCTCCGTCGTTTGAGGAAACCCACCAACTGGAAATGAACATCCTAAAAGAAGAACGTGTACTGAATCCGATCATCACGTGGAACGGCTATATTGTGGATGGACATACACGCTATCAAATTCTTCGGAAATATCCATTTATTCCATTTGAAGTCATCGAAAAAGAATTTTCCAGCCGTTATGAAGCACTCGTATGGATCTGTAAAAATCAGCTTGGGCGGCGAAACCTGACCCCAGAACAGAAAAAGTTCCTGATCGGAAAGCAGGCAGAAGCGGAAAAGCAAATCAAATCGTTTCACGGCAATCAGTATACTTTGGCATCTGAAAGTGGTCTGGTTCAAAATGAACCAGACCGCACAAAGCACGGTTCACGATCGAAGGTCGCTGCGGAACATGGAACATCCGAAAGTTATGTTTACCGTGCAGAGCAATTTGCAAAAGGTGTGGAAGCTGCGGAGGAGGCAGTACCCGGAGCGCAGAAAGAAATCCTGAGTGGAAAGATCCGGGCAACCGACCGTGAAATTTCCTCGATTGCAAAGGTTCCAAAGGAAAAGCGTCCCGAAGTTGTGGCAGAGCTTCGTAAGCCTAAAGGTGAACGGGATTCCAGTATCACGGATTCGTATTCTTCGCCTTCAAAGGGCAATGAGTTTATAACGACCTTCAAGCAAGACATTCAGGGGCATAAAAAAGGACTCAACAAGGAAGAAAAGCAGAATCTCAAGGATGCCGTCAAGAGCATCTATTCACCTCGCCGCTTGGCAGATGGCGAAGCCATGATGTGCGAGATTCAGGGAGCGCAGGAGGATTTTGTCCGGCGGTGGGAAATGTGCTTTCGTGAATACCCGGATATTCTTACTGAACCGAAGAACAATGAGAAACTGCTGATTTTTATCGACCGAGCCAGTCGGTATCTTCAGACGGTAAAAGATCGTCTGAACAACGATGGAAACCAAAACTCTCAAACGGTTTAGCACTAATTCGGATGTAAAAATGGAGGTGAATTCCATTTCGGATTACTTGAAACCCAATATGCCACTGCCGCAATATCTGCCCTATGCCCGCTTTCTGCTGGATACAGACCTGAGCCACACGGCAAAACTGCTCTATACCCTGCTGCTTGATCGGGCTACGCTTTCTCAAAAGAATAACTGGATCGATACACAGGGGCACATTTATGTGATCTATCCGCTTTCCAAGCTGTCAAAAGATTTGAGATACAGCCTTTCCAGCATAACACGCGCATTTGCCGAATTGGAAAACGCACAGCTCGTGGAACGCGTCCGCAACGGCTTTTCCAAGCCCAGCCGCATTCTGCTCAAGGTTCCGTACACTACGCAAAATTGCGCTGTCACAGTATACAAAAATGCCAAGGATGACTGTGCAGAAACGAGTAGTATGATTGCGCAAAAATGCACACCTAACCAACGTAATAAGAGCAACCTGAAAGATAGCCACCTGATAAGAACAACAGACGCTCATTTGACCTTTGGAGAATATCAAAATGTCTTTTTAACAGCAAAGGAGTACAGGCGACTCAAAGCTGATTTCTCCGG
This sequence comes from Faecalibacterium longum, assembly GCF_040094125.1. Lineage (NCBI taxonomy): Bacteria > Bacillati > Bacillota > Clostridia > Eubacteriales > Oscillospiraceae > Faecalibacterium > Faecalibacterium longum. Next base: position 26,029 of record NZ_JBBNIH010000170.1, on the reverse strand, counting down.
GCTGGATGATCTAATCGAACAGCTTTCGGCTTATATCCAGTCTACTGGCAAAAAGTACACCGACCACGCCGCCACCCTGCGTATCTGGGCAAAGCGGCAGAAAACAGAACGAAAATCGACGCCGGGCATCCCGGACTACACATTCAAGGAAGGAGAAAACCTATAAAGACGATAGAAAAAATTTTGGATCAGTTCCTATCCAGTATTCCCGAAAACACCAATGATTATTATGGCAAGGACGGCCTGCTTCATTGTGGAAAGTGTCACACCCCAAAAGAAGCGTTCTTTGCAAAGGGCATTGCCCTGATGGGCAAGAACAAGCACCCAATCGAATGCATCTGCCAGCGCACGGAAAGAGAAAAACAAGAAACCCTTATCAGCCAGCAAAAGCACAACGACCTTGTGCGGCGGCTGAAAGCAGAGGGATTTTCTGACCCGTCAATGCTGGACTGGGCCTTTGAAAACGACAATGGCCGCAGCCCACAGATGCACCACGCACACCGCTATGTAGAGCAATGGCAGACCATGCGCGCAGAGAACCTTGGGCTTCTTCTCTGGGGTGGTGTAGGCACCGGCAAGAGTTTCCTTGCCGGGTGCATTGCAAACGCTCTGATGGAGCAGGAAGTGCTTGTGCGTATGACAAACTTCGTCCGAATCCTGAACGAGTTGAACAGCAGCTTTTCCGGGCGGAACGATGTTGTGGACAATCTCTGTCGCTACCCCCTGCTCATCATTGACGATTTCGGCATGGAACGTGGCACCGAATACGCACTGGAACAGATCTACAACATCGTGGACAGCCGATACCGCAGCCGGAAGCCGCTGATCGTCACCACCAACCTGACGCTGGACGAGATACGGCACCCACAAGATACTGCTCATGCCCGCATCTATGACCGCCTGCTGGAAATGTGCATTCCGATTTCCTGCATTGGGGTCAGCTTCCGGAAAGAGAATGCACAGGAAAAGCTGGAACGGCTGAAAGCATTGATTGGATGAATCGGAAAGAAAGCTTGAAAAACTTGCTGGCACACAGCACAGCTACAAGGAAAGGAAAATGCCTATGAAGGATGTCCCGATTTGGGAAAAGAGCAATTTAACGCTGGAAGAAGCTGCGGCTTATTCCGGCATTGGCATCAATAAACTGCGTGAGATCACCAACGAGGATAAGTGCAAATTTGTCCTTTGGGTGGGCAACAAGCGTTTGATCAAGCGCCGTCTGTTTGATTGCTTTATCGAGCAGGCGTATTCTATTTGAGAATGATGCAACGTCTTTTCTATTCGATATCGGTGGAAATCGCATGGTCGGTATGGTATACTAAAATTAACCCCTATATGCGCTTTTCACAGAAAGGAGTTTCTAAATGTCTGAAAAGCGCAAAGATAGCAAGGGCCGTGTTTTGAAGGATGGCGAAAGCCAGAGAGCAAACGGCACCTACGACTATCGTTATACCGATATCCACAAGAAACGGCGTTGTATTTACGCTAAATCCCTGACAGAGCTGCGGAAAAAAGAGGAAGAACTGTGGCGCGATCTGGCAGACGGCATCGACTATGCTGCCGGAGAGATGACAGTGGCTGATTTGGTTGACCGCTATATGAATCTGAAACGTGGGTTGAAGCCAAATTCGTTGCGGTCGTACAACACAGCGGTCAAGCGGATTCATGCGGACCCTTTCGGGCAAAAAGCTATCAAAACGGTAAAACTGTCCGATGCGAAAGGCTGGTTCGTGTTTCTGCATGACAGCGGTTTCAAGCAAAACACCATAGGAATCCTGCAAAGCGTTGTCAGACCGGCGTTTGAGATGGCGGTAGAGGATGACATCATCCGCAAGAATCCATTTAAGTTCAAGCTGTCGGACGTTGTGCCGAAGGACGCTTATGTGCGCAATGCCTTGACCAGAGAACAGCAGGAGAAATATCTGCAATTCGTTCAAGACTATGGCGGCAACTATTATGATGATATCGTCATTCTTATGGGAACCGGCTTGCGTGTGAGTGAGTTGTATGGCCTGACACGAGCAGATATCGACTTTGAACGGCACTGTATCCATGTCCGGCGGCAGCTTTGCCGGACGGCTGAAAAGCCCTACTTTGTCACACCGCCGAAAACAAAAAGCGGTATCCGCAATGTTCCCATGACAGATACCGTTTGTGCAGCGTTGCGGCGTGTAGTAAAAGCCAGAGCGTCCACGAAAGTGGAAGCGCTGGTGGATGGTTGCAGTGGATTCCTCTTTCTGGACAAGTCCGGAATGCCGAAGGTGGCAATGCACTTGGAAAACTATATGCGCGGCGTGCAGGGAAAGTTTGAGAAGGCGTACGGCAAACCTGTTCCGCGCATTACACCTCATGTGCTGCGACACACCTTCTGCACCAATGTTCAGCAGGCCGGGCTGGATGTAAAAAGCCTGCAATACCTGATGGGACACTCTAATGCCAGTGTGACGCTGGATGTCTACACGCACAGCAGCTTTGAATCGGTTGAAAGAGCCTTTGAACAGATCGCCGGCAACCTGTGATCTTCGACGCATGAAGCGGAATTGCTTACGCCGAAACTTACGCCAAAACTTACGCCAATCACCCGGTAAGTGGCGTAGATTTGCGTAGAAAAGCGTGGATCGTGCAAAAACGGAGAATCTGGAAAAATCGGCTTGTGGCCTTGATAATTCTACAAAAGTCTACGTTTTCCGATATTCGTGATTCGGCTCCAAAAGTGTGGTTTGGAAGGGCGGCATGTACTAAGCCGCAGCCTTTCCCAAAACGCGCATACTGTTTCAGTATCTGAGGCAGAGCTTCTTCGGAGGCTCTGCCTCTTTTGTGTACCGTCCCTCTTTTCTGCCCATACTACCGGGCAGGGAAGGGGGCTTTTTATGTCAGGCCGGAGAGTGCTTGCGCTGTACGGGGCGCTGCTGCTGGGGTTTGCGGCGGTGGTCTGCAGGTTGTACTGGCTCTGCTCGAACACGGAGTACGCCGTGCGGGCGGCGGCGCAGAGCGAAGCGGTCCTCCGCCTGCCTGCGGCGCGGGGAAACTTTTACGACTGCGGCGGTCTGCCGCTGACGGGGCTTTCCCAGAGCTGGCTGGCCCTCTGCTTCCCGGGTGAGGGCAGCTACGCGCGGCTCTACCCCTATGCGGACGCCGACGGGCAGGCCAGGCTTTACCGGGAGCGGAATACTTCCCGACCCTTTCTGCTGGACGTGGTGCAGGATGTAAGTGGACTGGGCGTGCGGTGCTATGCCGTTCCCCGGCGGTACGCCGCTGCCCCGCTGGCAGAACAGCTCATCGGCTACCTGGACAGCGAGGGCCACGGCGCAGCGGGCCTTGAGGCTGCGCTGGACGATGTTCTTTACACCGGCGAGCGGGATACACTGCACTGTGCGGTCACAGCGCAGGGACGGCTGCAGCGGGGCAGTGAGCCGATTTTAGAAAAAGCAGACTCTGCCCCGCAGGGTGTGCGGCTGACCCTCTCCCGCAGCATCCAGAGGGCCGCAGAAGGGGTGGCGGCGGAGAGCATGGCCACCGGGTGCATCCTTATTATAGATGTAAGCAGCGGCAAGGTGCGGGCCTGCGTGAGCCTGCCGGGTTTTGATGCGGCCAATGTGGGCGAGAGTCTGACTGCTCCGGACAGCCCGCTTCTGAACCGTACTTTTTCGGCCTATGCGGTGGGCTCGGTGTTCAAACCGGTGCTGGCCGCAGCGGCGCTGGAAGCCGGAGAAGGGGACTTCATCCGGGAGTGTCCCGGCTACGACGCCCTGAACGGTCAGGTCTACCGCTGTGCCGGAAGCGTACCTCACGGCCTCGTGGGGCTGGACGGCGCTCTGGAAAAGAGCTGCAACGGCTACTTTATCGAGCTGGGGCGGGAATTGGGGCCGGAGCGTGTCCGGAAGATGGCGGCAGCGCTGGGCTTCGGGAAGGGACAGGACATTGCAGACGGCCTCCGGTCAGCTTCTGGCGTTCTGCCCGAAGCAGAGATACTCGAAAACGAGGGGCAGTTTGCCAACTTCTGCTTCGGACAGGGGAAGCTTCTGGCGACGCCCTTACAGGTGGCCGGGATGATGAACACCATTGCGGCGGGAGGCGTCTACCACACCCCGCTTTTCGTGGAGTGTACCGTGGACGAGACGACGGGCGAAGAGCTCACGCCGCTGGCACATAGCTCGTCCCGGCGGGTGTTCGCGGAGCAGACGGCGGAAAAGCTGCAAAAGCTGCTGGCGGGCGTCGTGGCAGAAGGAACGGGCCAGCAGGCCGCCCCCTCCGAGGGGACTGCCGCCGGAAAGACCGGCACCGCCCAGACCGGCCAGTTCCGGGATGGCGAAGAGCTGAAAAACTACTGGTTCGCCGGTTTTTACCCGGCAGAAAAGCCCCGCTGGACCATCGTGGTGATGCAGGACGCCCAGACAGAGCCGGAAGTGTCCAGCGCAGCCATCTTTGCCCGCCTGTGCGACGCACTGAGCGCCGGGGAGTGAATGGTTTTGCTTTTTTGCTTGCTTTTTTGGCCGAGGTATGTTATTATATACTTGTATTTGTATGTTTGTTATCCAAATTTAACAATAAAAGGAGCGTTTTCATCCATGGCAGTCATTGAAATCGTCGGCGGCGTCATTCTGCTCGTCGTCTCGGTGGTCATCTTTGCCCTCACCCTGATGCAGCACACCCATGGTCAGGGTCTGGCTGGTGTCATCAACGGCAGCGCTTACGGCGCAAACAACGCCCGTCTGACCCCTGCGGACCAGATGCTGGCAAAGGTGACCCGCATCGCCGGTATCATCTTCTTTGTGGTGGCCATCCTGGCCTGCGTGTTCGCAAGCCGTCTGGCCTGAGTATGCGCCCGCAGCCCCGTGATGAAAGCGGGGCTGTTTTTGTGTCTATATGTTGTTATAAAAGAGATAAGAGGGAAGAAGCCGCGCCCCGGTGGAGGGCGGGCTATGGTAGTTAAGGAGAAAGAAAATTTATGTCAATGCGCGATAAAATCGAACATGCCATCCAGAACCAGCCCTGCACCGTCAAAGAGCTGAAGCAGAAGTTCGGCGGCGAGCGCGGCGCAGACCGCAAGGTGATGGAAGCTCTGGACGAACTGGTGCGAGAGGCTGTCGTCTGCCAGCGTCAGGGCGTGTTCTTTACCGTCCGCTCCGGCCGTGCCGACAAGGCTCTGCTGTGCAAGGTGGTCAAGCTGGGCAAGAACTTTGCCTTCGTCATGCTGGAGGACGGCACCAGCGACATCTTCATCCCCGGCCGCTTCACCAAGGGCGCAATGCCCGGCGACGACGTGCTGGTGGAGAAATTCGAGCATCCCCGTGTGGAGGGCAGCGACGAGGGTGCTATCCTCGCCATCCTGACCGAGAAAAACGATCTGGTCGGCACTGTGCGCCGGGTCGAGGGCCGTCTGCGCTTCGTGCCGGACGACTGCCCGGCCATCACCATGCCTCTGGCCCGCGACTGCGAGGGCGGCGCAAAGGACGGCGACAAGGTAGCCGTCGAGATCCTGAACCGCGGCAACCGTCAGGAAGACCACCGCGTGGGCGTCGCCATGCGCTTCGGCAGCTCCGACGAGGCCAAGCGCTGCGCCAAGGCTCTGCTTTACGCAAAGGACATCCGCACCCGCTTCCCGGATAAAGTGCGGGATGAGGCCAAGAAGTTCGAGGGCGCAGAGGTCTCTGAGAAGGACTGCGAGGGCCGCATGGACCTGCGCGCCCTGCCCATCTTCACCATCGACAGTGCCGAGACCAAGGACATCGACGATGCCATCAGCCTGACCCGCACCTCTGACGGCGGCTTTGAGCTGGGCGTCCACATCGCCGACGTCTCCAACTACGTCAAGCCCGGCACCGAGCTGGACAACGAGGCGTTCAGCCGCGCAACCAGCGTCTATTATGCAGATCAGGTCGTTCCGATGCTGCCCAAGGCCCTGTCCAACGGCATCTGCAGCCTGAACGAGAACGAGCTGCGTCTGGCTTTCTCCTGCCTGATGCGTCTGGACAAGGAGGGTAATCTGACGGATTACCGCTTTGTCAAGTCCATCATCCGCAGCCGCGTCAAGGGTGTCTACTCCGAGATCAACGCCCTGCTGGCCGGTACTGCCGACGCCGAGATCAAGGCAAAGTATGCCGACGTCATCGACCAGCTGCCCGCTATGAAGGAGCTGTACGGCCACCGCGCCCGCCTGCGCAAGGAGCGCGGCTGCATGGACATCGAGAGCGGCGAAGTCAAGCTCATCCTCGACGAGAATGGCCGTTGTATCGATGTCAAGAAGCGCACTTCCGGCGAGAGCGAGAGCATGATCGAGGAGTTCATGCTGCTGGCCAACCAGTGCGCTGCCCACTTTGCCCGCGTCAAGCAGATCCCCTTCGTCTACCGCGTCCATGAAGAGCCCAACGCCGAAAAGCTGGAGCGTCTGCACGCTCTGCTGCAGGCCTGCGGCATCAATGACCACTTCGCCAAGGACGTCCCCACTCCCAAGGAGCTGAGCGCCATCCTCGAGGGTGTGCGCGGCACCCCCTATGAGCAGATCATCAACACCGGTATGCTCCGCTGTATGTCCAAGGCTCTCTACGAAGAGAAGCCCAAGGGCCACTACGGTCTGGTGCTGAAGGATTACGCCCACTTCACCAGCCCCATCCGCCGTTACCCCGACCTGGCCATCCATCGCATCATGACCGATATGCTCAAGGGTACCGAGAAGGAGACCATGATCCTCCGCTACACCGATTTCGCAGAGCGTGCCTCCAAGCAGTCCAGCGAGCGTGAGGTCATCGCCATGCAGATCGAGCGGAAGGCCGAGGACTGCTATAAGGCCGAGTATGCCCGCCGCCATCTGGGCGAGTGCTACGAGGGTACGATCTCCGGCGTGACCCAGCGCGGCCTCTTCATCGAGCTGGACAACGGCGTGGAGGGCTTTGTGCCTGCCTCCAGCCTGACTCCCTCCGGCACCAGCCTGACCGAGGGCGTCCGCCTGACCGACCCCGCTTCCGGCAAGACCTGGAGCCTCGGCGACAAGATGATGATCACCATCGTCCGCGCCGACGTCAATCTGGGCAAGATCGACTTTGAAGTGGCTCCCGCCGCCAAAGCCTGAGGAGGGGAGAGTATGAGCATCCGTCATGCACTGCCTTCGGATGTGGACACACTGGCCGAAATCGAAGCTGCGTCCTATCCGTCCGCTGAGGGGGCATCCCGGCAGAGCATCGCCGGGCGTGTGGCCGTCTACCCGGACTGTTTCTGGCTGCTGGACGAGGGCGGCGAGGTGAAAGCTTTTGTCAATGGCTTCGTCACCGATATGCCCGACCTCACCGATGAGATGTACGATGACCCCCATCTTCACACGCCGAAGGGTGCGTGGCAGATGATATTCAGCGTCGTCACCGCCCCGGCCCATCGGCACGAAGGCTGTGCTTCCCGTGTTCTGCGTCAGGTCTGCGCCGCCGCGAAAGCCGCCGGGCGCAAGGGCATCGTGCTCACCTGCAAGGAACGGCTCATCGGCTTTTATGCGCAGTTCGGCTTCGTGGATGAGGGCGTTTCCGTCTCCACCCACGGCGATGTCGTCTGGCATCAGATGCGGCTGACATTCTGAGTCATCATAAAACTTTTTATCCGTCTCCGGTACGCCGGGGGCGGATTTTTTCTATGCAAACCTGTCTGTATGACAAAAATTGCGGCAGTTGGGCGGTTTTGTTTGTTGTAGGGCGGGAAGCGGCGGGGTATACTGATGCCAGAATCAAACAAACCGGAGCCGAACGTGCTGCCGGTACAGAACAAAATGGAGGTCACGTCTATGTATTATTCCAGTGGCAATTACGAAGCCTTTGCGAGGCCCCGCAAGCCTGAAGGCGTGGATCGCAAATCGGCTTATATCATCGGCAGCGGCCTGGCGGCCCTGACGGCAGCCTGCTATCTGGTGCGGGATGGCCAGATGAAGGGGGAGAGGGTACACGTTTTTGAAAAAGACCCCCTGCCCGGCGGTGCCTGCGACGGCTACAAGTACGACGTCGGCTATGTGATGCGGGGCGGCCGTGAGATGGACAACCACTTCGAGGTCATGTGGGATCTGCTCCGCTCCATCCCTTCGCTGGAAACGGAGGGAGCCAGTGTGCTGGATGAGTATTACTGGCTGAACAAGGCCGACCCCAACTATTCCCTCTGCCGCGCTACCGTGAACCGGGGCGAGGACGCCCACACCGACGGCAAGTTCGGCCTGTCGGATAAGGGCGCGATGGAGATCATGAAGCTCTTCTTCACCCCCGACGAGCAGCTTGAGGACAAAAAGATCACCGACTTTTTTGACGATGAGGTGCTCAACTCCAACTTCTGGCTCTACTGGCGGACAATGTTCGCTTTCGAGAACTGGCACAGCGCCCTCGAGATGAAGCTCTACCTCAAGCGGTATATCCACCACATCGGCGGTCTGCCCGACTTCACGGCCCTCCGCTTCACCCGGTATAACCAGTACGAGTCCATCATCCTGCCCATGGTCACCTACCTGAAAGACCACGGCGTCCAGTTCTACTACGACACAAAGGTCGTGGACGTCCAGTTCAGCCTCGAGCCGGGCAAAAAGCAGGCGGCGGGCATCACGGTAGACCACAAGGGCGCGGTGGAGACCATTGATTTGACCGAGGACGACCTGCTCTTTATCACCAACGGCGGCTGCGTGGAGAGCTGCACCGTCGGCGCACAGAACAAGGCCACGGGCTTCGACCCCACCATCAAGCCGGGCAACGGCTGGGACCTCTGGAAGCGCATTGCCGCGCTGGACGACTCCTTCGGCCACCCGGAAAAGTTCTGCAGCCAGCCGGAGCTGACCAACTGGGAAAGCGCCACCATCACGACGCTGGATGAGAAGATCCCCCAGTATATCCAGAAGATCTGCAAGCGTGACCCCTTCAGCGGCCGCACCGTCACCGGCGGCATCGTCACAGTGAAGGACTCTAAGTGGCTCATGAGCTGGACCCTGAACCGGCAGCAGCAGTTCCGCTCACAGCCCAAAGACCAGCTCTGCGTCTGGGTGTACGGCCTGTTCAGCGATAAGCCCGGCGATTACGTCAAAAAGCCCATGCGGGACTGCACCGGCCGGGAGATCTGCATGGAGTGGCTCTACCATCTGGGCGTGCCGGTGGAGGACATCGCAGAGCTTGCCGAGCACAGCGCCAACACCGTGCCGGTCATGATGCCCTATATCGATGCCTTCTTCATGCCCCGCGCGAAGGGCGACCGCCCCGACATCGTGCCGAAGGATGCGGTGAACTTTGCCTTCCTCGGTCAGTTCGCCGAGACCGGCCGGGACACCATCTTCACCACCGAATACTCCATGCGCACCGGCATGGAGGCCGTGTACCGGCTGCTGAACATTGACCGCGGTGTGCCGGAGGTCTGGGGCAGCACCTATGACGTCCGGGCGCTGGTGGATGCCTCGGTGAAGCTGCGGGACGGCCGGAAGCTCACGGACATGGAGCTGCCCCTTATGGGCCGCATCGCCCTGAAGGAGGCGCTGAAGAAGATCGAAGGCACCGACCTCGAGAAGTTCCTGCGCCAGTATAACGCTATCTGATAAGACGATATTCACGACGGAACAATACCGCCCAAAACAAAAGGCCGGGTGCTGTATGCCTGAGGCAGGAAACAGCACCCGGCCTTTTGTGCTGATTTGCGCGAGATTTCATAAAAAGTCGTACTCATAAAGAAAACTATTATGCAGAATGACCATCTTTATGCTTGCTCTTTCGGCGGTTCTGTGGTAAGCTTAAAACAAAGAATGCGGCACAGCGGAAGAGAGACTGTGCCGTAAAAATTGGTCTGGAACATAAAGGAGGTCCTTTTTGTGAAACACTTTATTTCTCGCCGCAATTTCCTGAAGGCTGCAGGTGTCACCGCCGCTGCCTCCGCCATGGCTGCTGCCGTTCCTCAGGCTTCGGCCGGTTTCCTGACGGGCAAGGATGCCGCTGTCACCATCCTGTACACCAACGATGTCCACACCTACATCGACAACAAGTCTCCCAAACTGACCTATGCCGCTGTCGCTGCCATGAAGCAGGGCTATGTGGATGAGGGCAAGCCCGTCCTGCTGGTGGACGCAGGCGACCACATTCAGGGTACTGCCTACGGCTCCATGGACGACGGCGCTACTATCATCGAGCTGATGAACGAGGCTGGTTACGACATCGCTACTCTGGGCAACCACGAGTTCGACTACGGCATGGCCCGCGCAAAGGCCATCATCAAGGAAGCGGACTTCCCCTATGTCTCCTGCAACTGGGTGGACCTGCGCACCGGCCTGCGCGTCCTGCCCGCTGTCAAGCTGTTCCCCGCAGGCGGTAAGTGGATCGCATTCGTGGGCATCACGACCCCCGAGTCCTTCACAAAGTCCACTCCTGCTTACTTCATGAACGCCAAGCAGACCAAGTACATCTACGACATCCTGGGCGGTGACGACGGAAGGAAACTGTACGACGCCGTGCAGAAGGCCATCGACAAGGCCAAGACCCTGGGCGCAGACATCATCATCGGTCTGGGCCATCTGGGCGTTGACCCGTCCTCTTCTCCCTGGACCAGTGAGGAAGTCATTGCCAACACCACCGGCTTTGACGCCTTCATCGACGGCCACTCTCACACCGTCATGGAGAACAAGCAGGTCTACGATGCAGCCGGCAAGGCTGTCACCCTGACTCAGACCGGCTCTTATCTGGCAAACGTCGGTAAGATGACCATCGCCGAGGACGGCGCGATCACCACCGAGCTCGTCTCCACCGCTGATGTCTCCGACGCCGCTGTGGCCGCTACCGCAGAAGCCTGGATCAACGATGTGGACGCTATGCTGGGCGAGCAGATCGCCACCACGGACATCAAATTCTACATCAACGACCCCGCTACCGGCAAGCGCCGCATCCGTATGGGCGAGACCAACCTCGGCGACTTCGTGGCCGACGGCATCTATACTTACTTCAATGAGGTCGAGCAGCTGGACTGCGACATCGCTATGATGAACGGCGGCGGCATCCGCACCGATGTGGACGCCGGCAAGTGGACCTTCAAGACCTGCAAGCAGGTCAGCCCCTTCGGCAACGTGGCCTGCCTGATGTCTGTTACCGGCAAGCAGATCCAGGATGCTCTGGAGTTCGGCGCCCGCTTCGTCGGCCCGGAGGGCAAGGAGAACGGCGGCTTCCTGCATGTTGCCGGTGCGACCTACGAGATCCACACCGACATCCCCAACACCGTCCTCACCGACGACAAGAATGTCTGGATGGGCAGCGCCACCGGCACGCCCCGTGTCCAGAACGTGCGCATCTACAACAAGAAGACCGGCGCTTACGAGCCGCTGGACCTGAACCGCACCTATGCGCTGGCCGGCATGAACTACACCCTGCGCAATCTGGGCGATGGCTTCGCCATGTTCGACGGCGCAGAGCTCATCAAGGACTATGTCTCTGAGGACTACCTCGTCATGTCCACTTACGCCATGATCTTCGACGCTGTGAACGATGTGCCTGTCCTGAGCAGCGCCAACAGCCCGCTGGCAAGCTATCCGGGCTACCTGCTGAACTACGAGAATCCGTATGGCGCAGGCCGCATTCAGGTCGTCTGAGTTTTAGAAGAAAATCAGTAAGATAAACAGAAAGCCCCCTCTTCCATTCGGAAGAGGGGGCTTTCTGATAACTTATGCTTTCGCGAACAGCCCCTTCAGTGCCAGCGGCGTCACGATAGAGGACACGACGATGAGCAGGATGACGGCGGTGAAGTAGACGGGGTCCACCACACCGGCCCCGAGGCCCTTCTGGGCCACGATGAGGGCCACTTCGCCGCGGGTCATCATGCCGACGCCCACTTTGAGAGAGTCGCCCCAGCTGAACCGGCAGAGCTTCGCAGCCAGACCGCAGCCGATGATCTTGGTGAGCAGGGCGACGATCACGAAGCAGGCGCTGAACAGCAGGATGGTGGGCGTCAGGCCGCTGATGTCGGTCTTCAGGCCGATACTGACGAAGAAGACGGGGGAAAACAGCATATAGCCGCTGATGTCCACACGGCGCTCGATGTAGGGCGCATCTTCGAGGGAACAGAGCACGATGCCCGCGATGTAAGCGCCCGTGATGTCGGCGATGCCGAAATACTGCTCCGCGATGTAGGCCATGGCAAAGCAGAAGGCGAGGCTGACGATGGTGATGCGCTGGGTGTGAGGGTTGCGATGGTCCAGCCAGAGCATGGCCTTGTGGATGATGAGGCCGATGACGATGGCTGCGATGAAGAAGAGGACGGTGTCCATCAGCACATCGACGAGGCTGGTGTCTGTGCCGCCGCTGGCACCCAGCACACAGGTGAGCACCACGATGCCGATGACGTCATCAATGACGGCTGCGCTGACGATGGTGGTGCCGAGGAAGCTCTTGAGCTTGCCCAGCTCCTGCAGGGTGGCGACGGTGATGGAGACGCTGGTGGCCGTCATGATGGTGCCGATGAAGAGCGCCCGATAAAACTCCGGGCTGCCCAGCGCCGAGAAGCCGTAGAACAGGCTGTAGAGCAGGGTGCCGCCTGCCAGAGGCACGGCTACGCCCACGCAGGCGATGAGGGTAGCGATGGGACCGGCCCGCATCAGCTCCTGAAGGTTGGTGCCGAGGCCGGTGGTGAACATCAGCAGCACGACGCCTATCTCAGCAAAAATGGCGATGGAGTCGCTGGGCTGCACGAAATTCAGCAGACAGGGACCGATGACAAGACCTGCGATGATCTCGCCCACCACCTGCGGCGCCCGGCATTTGCGGGCGAGCAGCGCGAAGAACTTGGCGCTGATGAGGATGAGGGCGAGATTCCGAAAGATGGAATACATAGGCGATCCTTCCTTTGACGTTAGCAATCGTCCCGCTCCCCCGTAAGCCCTGCCATGCGCCGCGCACAAAGACAGAAGGGGAGAAGAACATCTTTTATTATAATCCTCTTTTCGCTGGAATGCAAAGGAAAATCGGCTTGGAAATGACTAAAGATGCCATATAAAAGAGATATGACGGATATACTGGAAAAGCATAAAAAGAATGACGAGGGAGAATTTTGCTGTCATGCGCTCAAAAATACGAAAAAAATCCTGCGGGAGGGCTTGACAATTTTTGCGGGGCTTGCTATAATAAATTGCTGTCTGAACAGACACGCCGCACAGTCCGCGCGACGCCGCGTCGGCTGTGTACCCTTGGCCTCATATTCTTGAGGCCCTTAAGTCCAAAAGGAGGTGCTACAAAATGGCAAAGTACGAAACCATGCTGATTACCAGCGCTGCTCTCGACGAGGAGGCTTCTTCCGCTCTCATCGGTAAGTTTAAGTCCCTGATCGAGGCTAACGGTACCATCGATTCCATCGATGAGTGGGGCAAGCGCCGTCTGGCCTACCCCATCAACGATGAGGAGGAAGGCGTCTACACCGTGATCAACTTCACTGCTGACCCCAGCTTCCCCGCTGAGCTCGACCGTGTGTACAAGATCACTGAGGGCGTTATGCGCAGCCTGATCGTTGCCCACGAGGAGTAATCTTTTCGTGACGAAAAAGGAGTCCGTATTATGTTGAATGTTGTAGCGATCATGGGCCGTCTCGTGGCGGATCCCGAGCTTCGCACCACCCAGAGCGGCACCAATGTGTGCAGCTTCCGCATTGCGTGTGACCGCAACTTTGCTCGTCAGGGCGAGCAGCGTCAGGCCGATTTCATCGACATCGTCGCATGGCGCCAGCAGGCAGAGTTCGTCTCCAAGTATTTCCAGAAGGGCAGTCTGATCGCCATCGAAGGCAGTCTCCAGACCCGCCAGTATCAGGACAAGAACGGAAACAACCGCACCGCTGTGGAGGTCGTGGCAAACAACGTCAACTTTGCTGGCTCCAAATCGAATGGCAGCAATCAGGGCGGCGGCAGCTATCAGAATGCTGCTCCGTCCTACCAGAACGCAGCCCCTGCCCGTCCGGCTGCTGTGGAGGCAGCTCCCAGCTATTCCGCCGGCAATGCAGATGACTTCGCCGTCATCGACGACAGCGACGACCTGCCGTTCTGATTCCCGAACCGGTGTTTTAACCGTAAAAATCCAACAGGAGGTAATAAGCAATGGCTTTTGAAAGAACCGAAGGCTCTCGCCCCGCACGCCCCATGCGTCGCGGCCGCAAGAAGGTTTGCAGCTTCTGTGTCGATCGCATCGACACCATCGATTACAAGGACGTTCCCCGTCTGCGTAAGTACGTCTCTGAGCGTGCAAAGATCATTCCCCGCCGTGTCACCGGCACCTGCGCTTTCCATCAGCGCGCACTGACCGTGGCTATCAAGCGTGCTCGTCACGTTGCTCTGATGCCCTACGTCAGCGACTAATCTGAGATAATCAACCCAATCAAAATAATCAGCAATCAGCAAAGTGCCCTCACCGATGACAAGGTGAGGGCGCTTTTTGGTTGTCATTCAGGGGCATAAACAAAAGAGCTTCGAGAGATCCCGAAGCTCTTTTGTGCTTGATAGGTTACAGCGTCTTGCAGAACTCTTTCAGGTAGGCGCGGAACGCCTCGCCGATCTCGGGGTGCTGCAGGGCCAGCTCCACCTGTGCCTCAGCGACTTTGAGCTTGTTGCCCATGTCGTAGTGCTTGCCGGTGAACTCCACAGCCGTCATGCCGCCGTAGTTGCGGGCATACTCGGCCATGGCGTCGGTCAGCTGGATCTCGCCGCCGGCACCGGGCTTGGTCCTGGCGAGGATGTCATAGATCTCCGGGGTCAGCAGCACACGGCCCAGAATGGAGTAGTTGCTGAACTCCTGACCCTTCTTGGGCTTCTCGATCATGTCGTCCACAAAGAAGTAGTTGTCGTGGATGGGGGTAGTCTTGAGGCTGCAATAACGGCTCACGTCGGCCCAAGGCACGGCGGACACACCGGCAGCCGGGCGGCCAAACTCTTCGTAGGCACGGATGAGCTGAGCGCAGACCGGGTCTTCGCCCCAGATGACGTCGTCACCATAGATGACCACAAAGGGGTCGTCGCCGGTGAAGGGCTTAGCCATGCTGACAGCGTGGCCGAGGCCGAGGGTCTGCTGCTGGCGGACGAAGAAGATGTTGGCCAGATTGGAGATGCCGAGGCACTCTTCCAGCATCTTCTCCTTGCCGGGAGCAGCAAGTTTTGCTTCCAGCTCGGGGCTGCGGTCAAAGTGGTCCTGGATGATGTCCTGATTGCGGCTCACGATGATAAGGATGTCGGTGATGCCGGAACGGACAGCCTCCTCCACCAGATACTGGATGGCGGGTTTGTCCACGAGGGGGAGCATTCCTTTGGGCATCGCCTTGGTGGCGGGCAGCACGCGGGTGCCAAGACCAGCGGCGGGGATGACTGCCTTGGTGACTTTTTTCATGGTTCAAACTCCTTCACATTTATAGCAATTCGACTTTTTAATGCAACAGCGTTGAATTGCATATCGCAACTATGCTGTTTGGATGTTGCACTAATTTCTTGACTTGCGATAGATTCACGGCTGGGTGTATCAGCCATAGAAAGCGTTGAGGATGGCCTGCAGATCCGGGCCGAGCAGCAGGGTGAACGCACTGCCGCAGACACTCAGGAGCAGGACACAGAGAAAGACCGCGCCGAAGCTGACGCCGCCCTGGGCGCGGAGCACGGCCTGACGCTGCTGGGCATCGGGGAACTCAGACTGGATGCGGCGGATGTGGTCGGCGGCGCTCTTGCGGTAGAGCCACTTGCCGTACATACCGCGCACCAGCATCAGCACGAAGCTGAGGACAGAGCAGACGCGGGCAAATACCGTCAGAGCTGAAGCGCTCATGGCCGGGGCGAGGGCGCTGCCGGAGAGCTGCAGCATCTCGATAAAGGTGGGCGCTGCCAGCAGAAGTTCAGCGGCCAGAAAGCCGAAGGCCGGCTTCCACGCCTTGCGGTAGAAGAAGTAGAAGGGACCGAACAGCAGAGCCGAAAAGCTCATGGATATTTTGCTCTTCTGGAGCTGCATCCGGCTGTAAGCGGCGAGGTAAGCGGGAGCGGCAGGGCCGATATAGTCCAGCCAGTCCTGACGGTCGATGCCGTCCATCTTGGCCTCTTTGCCGAAGGCGTCCTCAAAAAACTCCTTCTCCGGGTCAGCGGAAGTGCCGAACTGACGGTACATCTGGGAGTAGTCGAAAGTCTCTTCACCGCTGCCGCGGGAAGAAGGAGGCTCCTGCCCCTCGGGGGGCAGCACAGCACCGCAGCAGCGGCACGTTTCCTCGTCCCGCAGGGTGCGCTCGCCGCAGGACGGACAGGTGCGGAGCTGGCTCTCCTCGTAGGGGAACTTCCACTCGTAGCCGGCGGCGTGGGCGGGGCGGTGGATGCACTGGCCCAGCTTCTCGTAGCAGACGCGGTGATAAGGCGCGCCGCAGTCGGGGCAGACCACGATATCATCCTGAAGTGTGAGGGGCTTGCCGCAGCCCTCACACGGACAGCCATAGTATTTTGGCATAACATCCTCCAATGAATAGGGTAGTTTATCAGTATTATACACTTAAAATGCGGAAAAGAAAAGGCGAAAATCTTCAAATTTCCAGCACAATGGTATTTTTTCCTCTTTACTTTATCATGGATTCTGGGTATACTAATGAAGTATCTGTGTATAAACTGTATCTTTTAGGAGTAAATCTCTCCATCATTGGCCGAGTCCTCGGGCAGGCTTTCCTTCGTACAACCTCTCCGTCACGCCTACGGCGTGCCACCTCCCCTGGTAGGGGAGGCTTTGGCAGTCTCCGCAAAGTGAACGGTTTCGCCAGAGGCTCCCCTACTAGGGGAGCTGTCGAGCGTCAGCGAGACTGAGAGGTTGTACTAAGACGGGCCTGCCCGTGTGCGTGGCTGATGATGAAGAGGCTGCTCCTGTTCTTTGAGACGAGAGGAATAAAACGATGATCACCACTGATGAACTGAAAGTACAGCTGGCTGAATACCACACCGCTGTAAAGGACTTGGAGGAGGCGCTGGCCATCGACGCTTCCCGCAAGCGCGTGCAGGAGCTGGAGCACACCATGTCCCGCCCCGGCTTCTACGACGACGCTGAGCTGAGCAAGAAGGTCTTCGACGAGGTGGGCGACCTGAAGGGCAAGCTGACCCGCTTCGAGAAGCTGCAGGGCCTGTACGATGACGCAGAGACCATGCTGGTCATGCTGGACGAGGAGTACGACCCCGAGATGGTGCCGGAGGCCGAAGAGGCCGTCAACGCCGTGGGCAAGGCTGTGGACGAGCTGCAGCTGATGACCATGCTGAACGGTGAGTACGACCACAGCAACGCCATCCTGACCTTCCACGCAGGCACCGGCGGCACCGAGGCACAGGACTGGGCCGAGATGCTCTACCGTATGTACAACAAGTGGGCGCAGGCTCACGGCATGACCGTCGAGGTCCTGGATTATCAGGACGGCGACGAGGCCGGCATGAAGAGCGCTTCCATGATGGTCAAGGGTGCCAACGCCTACGGCCTGCTCAAGAGCGAGAACGGCGTCCACCGTCTGGTGCGCGTCTCTCCCTTTGACGCCAACGCCCGCCGTCAGACCAGCTTTGCTTCGCTGGAAGTCATGCCCGAGCTGGACAACACCATCCAGGTGGACATCCGCCCCGAGGACATCGAGATGCAGGTCTACCGCTCCTCCGGTGCCGGCGGCCAGCACATCAACAAGACTTCTTCCGCTGTCCGACTCATCCATAAGCCCACCGGCATCGTGGTCAGCTGCCAGACCCAGCGCAGCCAGTTCCAGAACCGCGACTACGCGATGGAAATGCTGAAGGCAAAGCTGTACCAGATCGCCAAGCAGCAGCACATGGATAAGATCGACGACATCAAGGGCGTCCAGAACGAGATCGCATGGGGCCACCAGATCCGCTCCTACGTCTTTATGCCCTACACGATGGTCAAGGACCACCGCACCAACTACGAGACCGGCAACGTGGACGCTGTCATGGACGGCGACCTCGACGGCTTCATCTTCGCTTACCTCAAGGCCGCAAGCCGTGGTGAGCTGCAGGATACCTAAAATCAGAGCATAATAAAAACGTCTGTACTTCGTTTGGAGGTACAGACGTTTTTCTTTTTATTCGAGGTCGCCGAGTATCCCCGGCCAGAGCGCTTCCTCCTGCCGCATGGCGACAAAGCAGCAGTCGAGGTACATCTTGTTTACGGCAGCGACGATGGTACCGCGCAGCAGACGCTTTTCGTCGTCGGCATCCGGGTCGAGGTCGCGGATGGTGCTGCCGGCACCGAAGATGTAGGGCAGGCAGTTCTCTACCTCGTCGCAGAAGTAGTCGTAGGCTTCGGCGGCGGTGCAGTGAGCCCTCTGCATCTGAAAGAGGGTGTCGATGTTTTCCAGCGAGAGGACATTTTTAGACAATACGATATAGATGAGAGAAGCCAGCTGTTCGCGGGAATACTTCTTTTTGACGGGGTGGGAGATGACTCCTTTCTTGACGTAGTTGCTCACCATGGAGGGGGTGAGCTCCACCCCGGGGAAGCCCCGGAAGCAGCTGTTGACGAGCTGCACGGTCTGGTCGAGATACAGCCCCACGGAGGGCAGCTCCCGGTAGCGCGGCAGGGAAAACCCGGCGGCGCAGGCCGTGACACGGCGTTTCATTTCCTGATTCATGGTGGTAGTATAGCGCATTTTTGAGTCGGGGTCAACCGTTTATGAAAACAATATTAAGAATTTTACAAATCACTTGACAGGTTTTTGAAAAACTGATATAGTGGACTCACCGAACGTAAAAAATGCGGCGGACACCCGCCGGAATGGAGATAGATGAGATGAAACGAATCGTTGTGGACTCTTCCGCCAGCCTGTACAAGCTGGACGGCGTGGATTTTGCTGCTGTGCCTCTGAAGATCGTGACCGACGAGAGGGAATACCTCGACGACGGCACGCTGAACGCCGTGGAAATGGCGACTACCCTGCGCACCTATAAGGGCAAGACCAGCACCTCCTGCCCCAACATCGGCGACTGGCTGGAAGCTTATGAGGGCGCAGATGAAATTTATGCCATCACCATCACCGGCACCCTGTCGGGCAGCTGCAACGCCGCCCAGCTGGCCGCAGAAGAGTATCAGGCAGAGCACCCGGGTGCTCAGGTCTTTGTGCTGGACAGCCTGTCTGCCGGCCCGGAACTGGTGCTGCTGGCAGAGCATATCCGTGCGCTCATCGAAGAGGGCAGGGAGTTTGACGAGGTGTGCGAAGAGATGCTGCGCTACCGTCACCACACCCATCTGCTGTTCTCGCTGGAATCGCTGGCGAATCTGGCCCGGAATGGCCGGGTGAAGCCCGCTGTGGCTGCTGTGGCGCGGATGCTCAACATCCGGGTCATCGGCAAGGCCAGCGATGTGGGCGAACTGGATGTCCTCTGCAAGACCCGCGGCGAGCACGGCGCTCTCGAGCGCATCGTGCTGGAGCTCAAAAGCCACGGCTACACGAACGGCAAGGTCATCATTGCCCACTGCGGCAACCCCGCCGCCGCCGAGCGCCTGATGCACATGGTGAAAGCTGTCTTCGAGGGCGCACAGGTGCGGGTGACCGAGTGCGGCGGCCTGTGCAGCTACTACGCCGAGCTGGGCGGCCTCATGGTGGGCTTCGAGGACGCGGACGCCTGAGCTTGAAATCTCCGCATCTCTGCGCTATACTATTCCCATAAAAATGCTGCCGAAAGGCAGCGGGGGAGGCGCAGATGTTCTTTCGGCTGCCGGTCGTACGGTTCTTCAATCGTGTCATCAACAGGGCCACGGTTACAGTGGCCCTTGTTTTGCTGCAGATCGGCTGGCTGCTCTGGGCCTTCTTCTCCCTCACCGCCGGAAAGGTGTGGGTGAATGCGGGGCTGAACGTCCTCAGCCTCTTCATCACCCTCTACCTCGTGCGGAAGGACGAGAACAGCGACTATAAGATCATCTGGCTCGTCCTCATCGGCATGATGCCACTGCTGGGCGGTGCGCTCTATCTGGCATTCGGCAACAAGGCCCCTGCCAAGCGGATGCGCCAGCGGATGCAGGCGGTGGAGCGCCAGCACACCGCCGACCTCGCCCAGCAGCCGGGCCAGACCGACGCCCTCGACCCCGCCAGCAGGGGACTGAGCCGGTATGTTTCGGAGTACGGGCCATACCCCGCATGGAAAAACTCCACCGCAAAATATTACCCCTGCGGTGAGGCCATGTACCCTGACCTGCTGGCCGACCTCGAAAAGGCAGAGCGGTTCATCTTCCTCGAGTTCTTCATCGTCCGCACCGGCAAGATGTGGAAGGGGGTAGAGGACATCCTTGTCCGCAAGGCGGCGCAGGGGGTGGACGTCCGGCTCATCTACGACGATTTCGGCAGTCTGCTGGGCCTGCCGTCCGATTTCGTGGTGCAGATGGAGCGGGCGCATATCCGCTGCATCCCGTTCAACCCGGTGGTGCCGCTGGTGTCGCTGGTCATGAATCACCGCGACCACCGGAAGATCGTGGTCGTGGACGGAAATACAGCCTATACGGGCGGCATCAATCTGGCCGACGAGTATATCAATGAAGAAGAGAGGTTCGGCTACTGGAAGGACGCAGCCCTCCGCACCGAGGGCGCGGCGGTCTGGAACTTCACGGTGATGTTCCTCGACCACTGGAACGCCTTCCGCCCCAGCGAGGAGGATTATGCGCCCTTTATGCCTCAGGCTGAGTCCCTGTCTGCCCAGTCGGACGGAGTGATACAGCCCTACGGGGACAGCCCGCTGGACGAAGAGGCTCTGGCCGAGACGGTCTACCTGAATATCATCAATCAGGCCCAGCGGTATGTCTATATCTATACGCCCTACTTCGCGGTGGGCGAGACCATGCTGGAAGCCCTCAAGGCGGCGGCAAAGCGGGGCGTGGACGTCCGGCTGGTGCTGCCGGGCATCCCGGACAAGAAGCTCATCTTCCGGCTGACCCGCTCCTATTATGTGCCGCTGCTCCGGGCGGGGGTGCGCATCTACGAGTTCACGCCCGGCTTCCTCCACGCCAAGTGCTACGTCAGCGATGACCGCGCCGCCGTGGTGGGCAGCATCAACATGGATTACCGCAGCCTCTTCCTCCACTTTGAGTGCGGGGCGCTGCTGCTCTATAACAGTCAGGTCATTGCTCTGCGGGACGATGTGCTTCGCACCCTGCCAGAGTGCCGGGAAGTGCAGCTGGCCGACTGCCGCACCTCGCTGGCCGGGACGCTGCTGGACAGTGTGCTCCGCCTGCTGAGTCCGCTGATGTGAGCGATACTGTGGTGGAATAAGTGGCGAAGTGACAACTTAATGATATATCTACGTTATATTTTATCACTTCGCCAACTTGGCGAAGTGCTTTGACTTGGCGAACTGGTCACTTCGCCAGCTGTGCTCATTTCGCCACGGTGGCGGAGTGACATTCTCGACGATGTTTCGTTTATAATTTCTCACTTCGCCAGATAACACGTCGGTCTCAGAGCACAGTTGTAAATTTTCTGTGCGGTGCTTGACTTTTGCGGGGAATCGCATATAATAAAGATGGTAAATGTGGAAGCCAATATGTCATTGGCACACCCAAAAGGAAAAGACCCCCTCCCGGAGCGGCAATCTCCGAAAGGGGGTCCTTTTTAGTGCTTACGGCCCGTCAGCCATCCGTCAAGCCACTTGCAGATATAGTGAGAAGCTACATTTGCTCCGACGGACAGGATAAATGTGGAAATATACGCCATTGGACAACACCTCCCTTCCCATAAAACTGGGCGGGGTAGGCCGCAGGACAAGTATAACACAGTTTCCAACAAAAAGATACATAAATAAATAGACTCCTGTCGGGCTATACTACTCCCAAAGAGATGAAAGGGAGCGTAACGCTTATGACACAGAGACAAAAAGCTCTTCTGAGCTGTGCCGTGGCGGCGGCACTGCTGCTGTCCGGCTGCCGCAAAGGCAGCAGCAATTCCGGCAGCATGAGCAGTTCGAACGCCATGTCCGGCTCGTCCGGCAGCGCCAGCACCACCCAGACCGGCGGCTGGAAGACCGGCCTCGGCATCCTGACCGAGGCCTCCGATGAGGCCCGTACCGGCACCATCCATACCATCGCTGCCGCCGTCCTGCTGGACGGAGACGGCAAGCTGGCCGACGTGATGCTGGATGAGCTGGAAGTGGAAGTTACCGCCGACGGCAAAGGCGTCGTCACCATGCCTACCGACTACCGCACCAAGCGCCAGAAAGGGGACGACTACCCGCTGGCAGCGGCATCTTCGCTGAAAAAGGGCTGGGCCGAGCAGGCCGATGACTTCGCCGACTACCTCACCGGCATGACGCCCGAGCAGGCATCCATGCTGGAAACGGATAAGGACGGCAAGGCTGTGGACGCCGACCTGCTGTCCGGCTGCACTATCCGGGTGGATCAGTACCGCGACGCCGTGGCGAAAGCCTGCACGAATGCGTCCGCCCTCGGCGCGGCGAAGGGCGACCGGGTGAGCCTCGGCGTGGAGGCGGAGAATGCCTCTTCGGACATCACCGCCACCGACGACAAGGATGTGAACGCAGAAGTTGACCTTACCGTCGTGGCCCTGACTTTGGATGCCGATGGCCGTGTGACCAGCGCCATCGGCGACATGGCAGAGCCTGCGCTGACCATCGCGGCAGACGGCGGCGTCACCGCCCCGGACACCGTCCGCTCCAAGCTTGAGCTGGGCGACAGCTACGGGATGCGGAACGCATCCAGCCTCGGCAAAGAGTGGTACGAGCACAGCGAGGGCTATTGCAGCTACCTCAAGGGCAAGACTGAGAAAGAGGTGGCGGACATCCCTGCCGACGGCTCGGACGCCGACCTCGCGGCCCTCTGCACCATCTCCATCGACGCCCTGCAAAAGGCCGCAGGGGATGCGTTTGAGAATGCGTCATTATAAATTGAACGGAAAGTCTGACCGTCACCGTGAGGTGGCGGTTTTCTTTTTGTCCTTTGTACAAATACACCGAAAACCCGATCGGAAAGGGGCGGTCTGCGGGCAAAACGCGAAAAAATCGGTTTTCCTCTTGCAAAACGGGGCAAAACGCGCTATTCTATAGTCACAGTTTAACAATTTAGCATGGTAAAGCGGTAAAACGAAGCGCCGCATCTGCTGAATCTGAGGGAGGAAATTACAACATGAAACGTCTGATATCTGCTTTTCTGGCCGGTGCGATGGCACTGAGCCTTGCCGCCTGCGGCGGTTCTGCATCCACTTCTACGGCTGCTTCTTCTGCCGCCGCCTCTGCCGCCCCGGCAAGCTCCGTGGCCGCTGACAGCGACCTGGCTTACATCCAGTCCAACGGCAAGATGGTCATCGGCTACACCGTGTATGAGCCGATGAACTACACCGACGCCGACGGCAACTTCACCGGTTTCGATACCGAGCTGGCCACCGCTGTCTGTGAGAAGCTGGGTGTCGAGCCGGAGTTCGTGGAGATCAACTGGGACACCAAGGAAACCGAGCTGGCTGCAAAGAGCATCGACTGCATCTGGAACGGCCTGACCCTGACCGATGACCGCGAGGAGAACATGGC
This sequence comes from Faecalibacterium longum, assembly GCF_040094125.1. NCBI lineage: Bacteria > Bacillati > Bacillota > Clostridia > Eubacteriales > Oscillospiraceae > Faecalibacterium > Faecalibacterium longum. Next base: position 2,550 of record NZ_JBBNIH010000170.1, on the reverse strand, counting down.
CTGCACCAAGCCCTACGTCAAGAACGCCCAGGTCGTCGTGGTGAAGGACGGCACCGATTATACCTCCACCGCCGACCTCATCGGCAAGACCGTGGTGGCCGAGGCCGGCTCTGCCGGTGAGACCACCATCACCGAGAACGCCGACCTGTCTCAGGCTGATTTCATCTCCAAGGCTGTTCAGACCGACTGCCTGATGGAAGTTGCCGCTGGCACTGCTGACGCCGCCATCCTCGACCTGACTCTGGCTTCTGCCATGATCGGCGAGGGTACCGACTACGCAAACCTCAAGATGGTGGATGAGCTGAACGTCGAGGAGTACGGCGTGGCCTTCCGCAAGGGCAGCGACATGGCCGAGGCTGTGGACAACGCTTTCGACGAGCTGAAGGCTGACGGCACCATGCAGACTCTGGCCGACAAGTACGGCCTGACTCTGGCTGAGTAACTTACATTATAAACGGATAGGTGTAGTGATTCTGTGACTGTGATTTTGGAGCGTCTGACCGGCGCATTCGCGCTCAACTGTGAGCTGTTCTTTCTGACCTTGCTGTTTTCGCTGCCGCTGGGCCTTGTGGTGGCCTTTGGCTCCATGAGCCGGTGCGCACCGCTGCGGGGCGTCGTCAAGACCTTCGTGTGGGTCATCCGCGGCACGCCGCTGATGCTCCAGATCATCGTCATCTACCTCGGCCCCGGCCTGCTGGGTATGACCAACCCCTGGCCCTCCGGCTCTTCGGGCCGTCTGGTGGCGGCGGTGGTGGCTTTCGCCATCAACTACGCCTGCTACTTCTCTGAGATCTACCGCGGCGGCATCGAGGCTGTGCCGAAAGGCCAGACCGAGGCCGGTCAGGTGCTGGGCATGACCAAGAGCCAGATCTTTTTCAAGGTCACGCTCCTGCAGGTCGTCAAGCGCATCCTGCCCCCGATGGGCAACGAGGTCATCACGCTGGTAAAGGATACCTCGCTGGCGAACGTCATCGCCAACAAGGAGATCATCATGATGGCGAAGGAGTACAGCGCCAAGGGCCTTATCTGGCCGCTGTTCTCCACCGCGATTTTCTTCCTCGTCTTTGTCGGCGCACTTACCCTGCTGCTGGACTGGGCCGAGAAAAAGATGGACTATTTCCGCTGTTAAGGAGGATACTGAATTATGGCATTACTCGAAGCCTCCGGCATCGGGAAGAATTTCGGCGAGACGAAAGTTCTCAAGGACATCTCGCTCACACTGGAACAGGGCGAGGCGCTGGCGATCATCGGCTCGTCCGGCTCGGGCAAGACGACGCTGCTGCGCTGCCTGAATTTCCTTGAGCGTCCCGACACCGGCGTCATCAGGGTGAACGGCGAGACCATGTGGGACGCCGCCGACCCTGCCACCCAGCGGGAGAGCGAGGTGCGGAAAAAGCGCCTCCACTTCGGCCTCGTGTTCCAGAACTTCAACCTCTTCCCCCAGTACACCGCGCTGGAAAACGTGATGCTGGCGGGGGAGCTTCTGGCAAAGGAGCAGCCCGACTACAAGGCCAACAAAAAGGCCATCCACGCCCAGCTGGAAGCACAGGCCCGTGACCTGCTGGCCCAGATGGGCCTGTCGGAGCGGGCAGGCCACTACCCCCACCAGCTCTCCGGCGGTCAGCAGCAGCGGGTGGCCATCGCCCGCGCACTGGCGCTCCACCCGGACATCCTCTGCTTCGATGAGCCCACCAGCGCCCTTGACCCGGAGCTGACAGGCGAAGTCCTCCGCGTCCTGCGGGACCTCGCTGACCGAAAGACCACCATGATCATCGTCACCCATGAGATGCACTTCGCCCGCGACGTGGCCGACCGCATCCTATTCATGGACGGCGGCGTCGTGGTGGAGGAAGGCCCGGCCCGCCAGCTCATCGACCACCCCCAGGAGGAGCGCACCAAGCAGTTTTTGGCGCACTACTCTGAATAAGACAGGCTATGGCCCTCCCCGCTCGGGAGGGCTTTTTTGCGCCACTCACGCCGAAAACACCACGATTCGCGCAGTTTTTGTTTACATTCTCCGGATTTTTTTGGTAAGCTTGTATCAGATGAGGCTGATTCTTCAAAAGACGAACAGACCAAAGGAGGACGGACTATGAGACTGAAGAGCGCACTCCGGCGGGGCGTGGCCGCCGCCGTCATCGCGGGCATCGTGGTGAGTTCCGGCATCCCGGCCTATGCGGCCCGGTGGGACATCGCCAACGGCGACATCACCGTGAAAGCGGGCGACGCCGAAGGAAAGAACAAGGTCTCACAGGGCGAGACCATCGACAAGGACGACACCAACACCGTCATCACCGGCGAGTCGGATAAGAACACCGTCACCATCGACACCTCCAAGGGCAACGTGGACGTCACCTTCGACGACCTGAAGATCGACATCAGCGGCAAGAAGGAGGGGGACGGCAGCGGCAAGACCGAGGTGGATGGCAGCGGCAAGACCGAGGGGAACGTCAGCGGCAAGAAGGAGGGGGACGGCAGCGGTGACAGCCCAGTCGATGCGGGCAAAGCCGCCGTCACCGTGCAGGGTGACCACGATGCCGCCATCGAGCT